>JAYGEF010000222.1:0-3049 GCA_046582535.1 Alphaproteobacteria bacterium | reverse complement strand
GGCCTTCTTCACTCACGCGGCATTGCTGGATCAGGGTTTCCCCCATTGTCCAATATTCCCCACTGCTGCCTCCCGTAGGAGTCTGGGCCGTGTCTCAGTCCCAGTGTGGCTGATCATCCTCTCAAACCAGCTAAGGATCGTCGGCTTGGTAGGCCTTTACCCCACCAACTACCTAATCCTACGCGGGCCCCTCCAACGGCGATAAATCTTTCTCCCGAAGGACGTATACGGTATTAGCCACAGTTTCCCGAGGTTATTCCGTACCATTGGGCAGGTTCCCACGCGTTACTCACCCGTGCGCCACTTTCCACCACCCCGAAGGATGGCTTCACGTTCGACTTGCATGTGTTAAGCATGCCGCCAGCGTTCGTTCTGAGCCAGGATCAAACTCTCATGTTGACTTCGGACTCAATGAGAACTTCGTTCGTCACGATCAACACAAGGCTGATCGCAGGTCCCGAAGCCCAGGTTCATTGAGCCTGGCCTTTGCACGTACGTCTAAGCGGAACCGTAACATTTCATCCCATCGACAAACCGAAGTTCGCCGCTGTGACAGGCCGTTACGGCCCTTTGCGTTGGCGTACGGCTGTCGCACCGCCGCCCACGCATCTCTTCCTGATTTACATATCAAAGAGCGCGCTAACGCCACCGGAAAACGCAGGAACCCCGTAGAGGCCCCCTCCAGATAGCGTCAGCAGGGGGGTTATACGCATGGGCCATGGGACTGTCAATCACCTGATTTGCCCTTTGGTGATTATTTTTCAGCCCCCTGCCGTCATACGAGCCGAACCCCCTAATTACCCGTATTGTAATCGTCGCCATATCCGCGAAAGACGGCGGATTTACTTGAGTTTTCGCCCGCCGCCATGGCAATCGGATTGTTAATCATAGTTGGCCCTATAATGATAGGGCGTTGCCTGGCGGGGCACCACAGAGCAACGACTCCGGCCAGCGCGAGATCCATTTGGAGCCTGACTATGGCGGACGGTGCATCGAGCGACCCCTTTCTGCAGCAGTTTTTCGCCCAGCTCCCGCCGGAACTGCGCACCGGCTTCAGTGACCGCCAACTCGCTGCCCTAAAGAGTGGGTTTGGCGACGCCACCCGTAGCGGTCACGGCTTCGACATTCGCCTCAGCCTGCCGCTATAGCGCCGGGGAACATATGTCGTCCTGCTCGGCGGGCGCGACCGGCGGAGCAGTCGTGGCCGTCGAAGCAAACGCAGACATGGCCTATCGCGGCTCGCCGGCCTGGTGGTCGGCAGTCTTTTTGTGTTGCAGATTGGCCTGGCGGTCGCCGGGCTGCTGATCTGGTTGCCTGGCGACTGAGGCTAAGGCTTTAGCGCGCGACCTGATAATTGACACAAATGCGCTGCGCCTCGCTGGGATCCACCGGCTCGCCGGTGAGGCCACAGCGATGGGGGCCATCGCGCTCGTCGGGCGCGCCGGCGGCCGCGAACAACGAGCAGGCTTCGCAAATTCCGAATCCGTTGCTGTTGAGGCGCCCTTGAACATCGTTCAGCAAACGGCTGAGGCCGTCGGTGATCGTGGTTCTTTCACTGTCCGGTATACGCGCGACCACTTCGTCCACCACCCGTAAGGGATCACGGTCGAGCAAGGTCTCGCCTGCCGGGGTCAATTCGAGGATCACGGAGCGCTTGTCCTGCTCGCCGCGAAGGCGGCGGAGATAACCTTTGTTCTCCAGGGCGATGAGGGTTTGCGAAATGGTTCCCTTGGTAGTGCCGAGGAATTCGGCCAAGGCGCTGGGGCCCCGCGAATACCGGTTGGCCCGGGCCAGAAAACGCAACGCCTCCCACTGGGCCGGGCTGAGACCATCGACGAACTGTAGCCCGCGGGTAACCCGCCCGACCCGGTCGAGAAGCTCACTGATGCTGAGTTGGGGCGCAGGCCGCGCGGCAGGCAAATTTTCCATGAGACTGATATATAGGGCGGCACTATTAGTGAGTCGATAATATGTTGCAAGAAAGCCCGCCAATAGATATATTGTAGCGATACGCTACTAAATTTGCGGTCCTGTATTTTGGGACCATTTGGATAGGCGAGGGTTCGACCATCATGGCATCCGTGTCCGGCGATCCGATCGAGCGAGGCAACCGCCGCTATATTGCTGCGACCATGGAGGCGCCGTTTCTTGAGCGCGACCATGAGTTCGATCTCGCCCGCCGCTGGCACGAACAACAAGATACCGATGCACTGCACCAACTGATCACGGCCTATGCCCGATTTGTCGTTCGCATTGCGTCGGGTTTTCGCGGCTATGGCCTGCCCATCGGCGACCTTATGCAGGAGGGCAACATTGGCCTGATGCAGGCCGCCAGCCGGTTCGACCCGGAGCGCGACGTACGTTTTTCCACCTACGCCTCGTGGTGGGTGGTGGCGGCAATTCAGGAGTACGTGCTGCGTAATTCGTCGATCGTGCGCATCGGCACCACGGCGGCCCAGAAAAGTCTGTTCTTCAATTTGCGCCGCCTGCGCGCCAGTCTGGCCGAGGGTCCCGACGGCACCATGACCGATAATGACCGACGCCAGATTGCCAAGCAGCTTTCGGTTCCCCTGGCCGCGGTCGAGCGAATGGAATCCCACATCACCCGTCCCGATCAGTCACTAAACATGACTATCGGCATCGGTGACGGCGACGAAGTCCAGGATTTCCTGAGGGACAACGGCCCGAGCCCCGAAGACATCACCATCCAACGTCATGACGGCAACACCCGGTCCCTGTGGATCACCGAAGCGCTTAACCAGCTCAATGATCGCGAACGCCAGATCATCGTCAGCCGGTTTCTTGAGGAAGAGACTCAAACCCTGGCCGAACTGGGCGAAGTCTTCGGCGTGAGCAAGGAGCGCGTCCGTCAGATCGAGGCCAAAGCCCTCGGCAAGCTGCGCGTGGTCATCGACGAGACCACCGATGAACCGCAACTCCTGCTCGACAGTTAGGCCGCTTTCCGAGTTCAATTGAGACCCAATGACCAGCGATTCACTAGAGATAGACCCGCAGGGACTTGACGCTTTGCGCTCGTCCGGCGCCGACA
>JAYGEF010000216.1:0-8238 GCA_046582535.1 Alphaproteobacteria bacterium | reverse complement strand
TAGCGCGGGCCTCGGTGCCGGCGGCGTAGTCGCGGGCGAAATCCTTCATCTCCACGTTGTGGGTATGAACATGATCGCCCGGCGCGATGGCCTCAGGCGCGAAGCCGATGATCTGGTCGTACTTGCGCAGGGACTCGCCAGGGGCCACCGGCGCGGTGGCGATTTTGTGGCCGGCAGGGATGTGCTCGACCGCCCGCAGGTTCTCGCCGGGGATCTCGGTACCGGGCAGAATATCGGTACGCGCCACCACCACGTTGTCGGCGGCATGCAGGCGGGTTGTCAAAGTATCGTTGGTGGTCATGGCGAGCGCTCCAAAATTTCCCCGATCATAGATCATCACGGGCTCGACTCCCACCGGCCTCGGGCGTACCGTCCGATCAAAGGAGAGTGAACATGAGCGGCAACGGTTCGGACCTTAATGGCTGGGGCATCGACAACGATTACGGCGTGCTGCGCGACGTGCTGCTGGGCAAGCCCGACTATTTCGAGTGGCGGCCGATCAGCCAGATCGCCAAACGCACCTTCAACAACCTGGAGACCCTGGGCATCAAATACGACCACCAGCTGGCCCAACGCCAGCACCGCGAGATGGTCGATATCTACGAGGCCTGCGACGTCACCGTCCACCTGCTCGACGCCGACGAAGGCCTGCCGTGCAGCGTCTATGCCCGCGATTCCAGCGCCATGACCCCGTGGGGCGCGCTGATCACCAGCATCCAGACCCCGTTCCGCCGGCGCGACTACTCGCTGGTCACCAAATTCTACGACCGCATGAACATCCCGATCTGGAACTGGGTCACCGCCGGCCATTTCGAGGGCGGCGACTTCGACATCATCGAGCCCGGCGCGGTGATGCTCGGCTATTGCGGCGAGCGCTCCGAGGAAGCCGGCGCCCGCCAGGTCGCCAAATGGGTCGAGGCCGAGGGCTGGGACTGCATCGTCGCCCCCATTCCCGTTGCCTTCGTCCACATGGACGGCATGGTCGTCATGGTCGGCCCCAAGACCGCCGTGGCCTGCGTCGACGCCATGGAGGATTACGTCATTGACTGGATCGAGGCGCGCGGCATCGAGATTATCCCGGTGGGCTACCGCGACGCCTCGAAGCTCGGCTGCAACGTGGTCGCCCTGGGCGACGACCGGGTACTGTCCATGGCCACCAACGCCAACCTCAACGAGCGCCTGACCGCCATGGGCTTCGAGGTCTTCGCCCCGGACATGTCCATGTTCCAACACGGCGGCGGCGGCGTCCACTGCCTCAGCCAGGCCCTGCGCCGCGACCCGGTGGAGGGCTCGGCGGGGCAGGCTTAGGGGCCTCCGTCGGTGCTCCTCATACTTCGTCCTTCGACAAGCTCAGGATGAGGAAGCTCAGCATGAGGAGATCAGCAATCAAACTACGAACCCTCACCCTGAGCCTGTCGAAGGGCGAGCTTCCTTCGTGAGGCCTAGATCGGCAACTCGCGGCGCTTGATTTCCACCTGGGCCGGGCGCACGTCGGCTTCGATGAAGCGGGCCAGGTTTTGCGCCAGTGCTTCGCATATTGCGGCGCCCTTCTCGGCCGTCGCCGAACGCGCATCGGCGCCGGCGCCTCGGCCGGCGGCGGTGGCGGCGCGGAATTCCTCGACCGTCTCCCAGACCGAGACCGTGTTGACGTCAAACGGTGGCGCCCAGACCGCATGGGAGCGCGGGAACTCGCCGCTCGGCATGGGCTCGTTGACGGCCGGCGCGGCGTCCATATGGACCAGGTCCCGGCGGTGGTGCAGCATCATCGAGGTTTCGGCATCACCGGCGTGATCGAGACCGTCGGCGCCGAACAGCTCTAACGCCTCGCGCTTGGCCATCAGGCCGGCATCGACCACGGCGACAAAGGCGCCGGTGGTATGGCGCAGGCGCACCGCGGCGATCTCCAGGGGCGGCAGGTTGGCGATGCGGTTGCCGTTGACCACGATAATCTTCTTGAAGCCATGCCAGATCAGGCTCTCGGCCATATCGATCACCACCTGAGTCAGGGTCTCGGGCCGCAGGGTCAGGCTGCCGGGATAGGCCAGGTGGTGGTACGACATGCCGACGTGCTGGGGCGGCGCGATCAGCACCCCGGCACGTTGCGCAGCGCCCTCGGCCATGGCCATGGCCCAGCCGGTATCGACCATCAGCGGCAGGTGTGGCCCGTGCTGCTCGGTCGCGCCGATGGGCAGCAGGGCGATGTCGTCGTGCTCCAGATAGGCCTCGATGGCCGGCCACGGCATCTCGTGAATCCAGTGTGTTTCATATTCAGCCATCGCATGTTTCCTTGGAGTTTTGGAGCCGTTACAGCCCGATCAGCTTGACCAGACGGCCCGGCTCCAGGGTCTCGTTCGGCGCCAGGCCGTTGAGGACGCGGAAGCGTTCTTCCTTGAAGTCGTCGAAGGGCATGGTGGCGGCCAGCGATGCCACGCTGTCGCCGGGCTGGACCTCGTAGACTTGGATGCGCTGGGGACGCAGATTGCTTTTTTCGCGCTCGCTCAAGGGGCGGAAGCTGTAGGTCATGCGGCGTAGTTCTTCGCTCAAGGCGGCGGTCTGTTTGGGCGGCGTCAGGATCATGAACCGGTAGACGGTCTCGGGGTCGTAGCGGATGACGATGGCCCGCAGGTCGCGTGTGCCGTCCTGGGTGTTGACCCGGGCGGTTCCGGTCGCCGCCGCCATGCCGTTGACGGTGATGCGCGTCGCGTCGCCGAGGCTCACATCACCGAGCCATTTTCGCGTCAGATAGCGCAAAATATCCGTGTTGGCGCCGACTTTGGCGCCGTCGAAGCGGATCGCCGTGCCGCCCTTATGAGCCGCCACCACCGCCTGGCTGGTGTTGCGCATGCGGAAGTCGGGCGGCACCTTGAAGCGGAAACCCAATCCTGGATGGGCGAACTCGCGGCCTCGGCGAAAGCCCTGGTCGGCGTCGTCGCCGTAGAGCGTCTGGGCCAGGCGCAGCAGGTATTCGTCGCGGCCCAACTGGCGGCCCGCCGCCTGGTTGATCGCCGCCGCCTGGGCGGCGCGGGCGACCCGGTCGGCGGTGCGCGGGTGGCTCGAGAACAGGCTGGCCTCGGCTTCGACTCCCTCGCGCCCGGCGATCTTGGCGGCGAGCCGGCTCTGCGCCCCCATCTTGCCGAGGAACACCGCCATGGCCCGGGGATCGTAGCCGGCGCGGCCGAGATAGCGCACGCCGAGCACGTCGGCCTCGTGCTCCTGATCGCGGGAATAGCCCTGGACATAGGCGGTGGCGCCGAAGCGCGCCAGGTCGGCCACCGCGCGGCTACCCGTGGCGACGCCGAGCACCGCCGCGCCGAGCTGGGCGAACACCGACTGGTTATAGCGCTGGGCGGCGTGGCGGCCGGTGACATGGCCGATCTCGTGGGCGATGACGCCGGCCAGATCGGCCTCGGAATTGGCCAGGGCCATGAGTCCCCGGGTAATGTAGATGTAGCCGCCGGGCAGGGCAAAAGCGTTGATCTCGTCGCTGTTGATGATGGTGAAGGTGAACGGCGGGCGCGGCATCTCGGAGACGCTTTGCAGGCGGTGGCCGAGTTCGTTGACATAGGCGGTCAGGGCGGCGCGCTCGTCATAGGCGCCGCCGAAGGCCGCCATCAGCTTGGGGTGTTCCTCGGCGCCGAGGGCCAATTCCTGGTTGGGGCTCATGAGCGGCGTGAAGTCCGAGCCGCCGGTGGCTGGATTGGTGGTGCAGGCGGATAATGCCAGCCCCATGGTCGCCACCATGATCGCCAGGGCGCGCTGAACCGGGGACATCATGGGTCGAGCACCTCGATCTGCTCCGGATGGCTGATATTGATCATCGGACCGTTCCAGGATTCGACCTAGCCACGCACCCGCACCCGATGACCCTGGAGCGCCTCGATATCAAAACCCGCATCGTCGAACGGGCGGCGGTCCCGACTCTCGATACTAGCCGTGAAATCAGTCTTCCAGTCGGCACCGAAATTGATATAGGCGCGGCCCCGGACAATGGTGGCGGCGACCACCAGTCCCTCGACCAGTTCGAAGCGGTCGATGGGCAGGCGCGGCGGCTCGGCCTGGCGCACGGTGTAGAAGGCATCGCTCCAGATGCCGCGGCCGTTTGCCCGCGCCTCGCCCTCCAGGGCCAGCATTGCGGCGACCAGAGCCGGATTGTCGCGGAAGCTGTAGACCCGCGCCATGCCGCGGCGCAGCAGCTCACCCTGCACCCAGATGCCGTCGTCGCCCTGGCCGTCATCGATGTAGAGATGGGCAAGTTGGCGACCGTAGCGGTCAACCTGGCGGCCGCCGTAGCGGAGCGAGACCCGGACGCCCATGACCAGATCGACCAGGGCCGCCTTGGCTTCATCGGCCAGGGGCCAGGCCTCGAAGCCGGGCCGGCCAAGGGGCGGCTTGGGCGCCTGAATGCCGACCAGGCGCACCACCATGCCGTTGTCGAGCTCGACCGTGTCGCCATCGACGACCGTGACCACCCGGGCGCTCGGCCCCTGTCTAAGGTCCGCCGCCACGGCGGCGACCGGGAGCAACAACAGGGCGAGAAGAAAAATTAAACGTCGCATGGCGGTGACTATACCACGACGACATCGCAGCTTATGATCGCCAAAACCCTGACCCTGCGGAGAAATATTCCATGGCCCGTACCGCGCTGTTTCCCGAAATTGAACCCTTTGAGACCGGCATGATGGATACCGGTGGCGTCCATCAGGTCTACTGGGAGCAATCGGGTAATCCAACCGGCGTGCCGGTGGTCTTCCTCCATGGCGGGCCGGGCGGCGGCGCCGGGCAAACCCACCGGCGTTTCTACGACCCGGATCATTACCGCATTGTCGTGTTCGACCAGCGCGGCTGTGGCCGCTCGACGCCGGTGGGGGACCTGACAGACAACACCACGCCCCACCTCATCGCCGACATCGAGCAGCTGCGCCAACAGCTCGGCATCGAACGTTGGATCGTGTTCGGCGGTTCCTGGGGCTCGACCCTGGCCCTGGCCTATGCCGAGACCCACCCGGGACGCTGCATGGCCCTGGTAATGCGCGGCATCTTCCTCTGTCGCCCACAGGAGATTGAATGGTTTCTCAACGGCATGGGCACGCTGTTCCCGGAACACTGGCGCGAGTTCGTCTCGGCGTTGCCCGAAGCCGAGCACGGCGACCTGCTGACCAACTTCTATCGCGTCCTGACCGACCCGGACCCGGCCGTCCATATGCCTGCGGCGCGGGCCTGGAGCATCTATGAAGGGCGTTGCGCTACCCTGCTGCCCGACCCGGACGTGGTCGCCGACTTCGCCGACGACGCCAAGGCCCTGAGCTTGGCGCGCATCGAGGCTCATTACTTCATCAACGACATTTTCCTGCCGTTGGGTTCCCTGCTCGACAACATCCATGTGATCCGTCATATCCCGACCGTCATGGTCCAGGGACGCTACGATATTGTCTGCCCGTTAATCACCGCCGATACCGTGGCCCAGGCGTGGCCCGAGGCCGATTACCGCATCATCCCCGATGCCGGCCACATGGTCCTGGAGCCGGGTATTCTGGCCACCCTGCTCGAGGTCATGGAGGATTTCAAGAAACTGGCATGAGACGGGGGACTTACCGTACAATCGGCGAAACCGGACACAGGGGGCTTCGACCGTTGATACGGCTTTACACCATGGTTGCGGGCTTGGCGCTGGGACTGACGTTCGCCACGGCGACCATGGCCGGCGACCCGCCGTTCCTCGCCATCAGTGTCGGCGGCTATGATGTCAACGACAACGAGACCGCCGCCGAAGCCCGCATCGAGTTCCGCTGGAACGAGAAATTTCTCGGCTTCAAGCCGACGATCGGCCTGCTCGGCAACAGCAAAGGCGGCATCTACGGCTACGGCGGCATCAATCTCGACATCTTCCTGGGCAACCGCTGGGTGTTGGTGCCCAACTTCGCCATCGGCGGCTATCGCCGGGGCGCCTCCAAGGACCTGGGCAATGTGCTCGAATTCCGTTCGGGTCTCGAACTGGCCTACCGTTTCGACGACCGGGCGCGACTCGGCGTGGCGCTCAGCCACATTTCCAACGCCAGCCTCAGCAACAACAATCCGGGTACCGAGTCCCTGATCCTCACCTACTCAATCCCGATTGGCAACTGACCGGACGGTGATTCCAGCGGACACTATGAATAACTCATAATGTCCGCTGGCAAGCGCGACCGCACGCCGCCGACCGTTCGGCGGAAGGCCCAGCCTATTGCATACAAGAATGGCCGTTTGAACGCCGATCGACCATTCTTCATGGCCGATGGTATGAGTCCTTGCCCTCGGGCGTAATTTTCATAAAATCCGCCGGGGATATCGAGGCTAGGGGTTTTCACAATGACGGTTAGAGGTTTGGCGGCGGCGCTGGTGGCGCTCGCCCTGGTGGTATGCGGCTCGCCGGCCATGGCGGGGGACAAGGACCTGCTTATATTCATGGCTGGCCAGTCGGACATCGACGACTACGATGAAGAGACCTTCGAGGGCCGCATCGAGTTCACCTCCCACTACACCGACTTCGCCGTCGAGCCAATCTTCGGCGGCTTTGGGCCGATGCTGGGGCTGATGGCCAGCGGCAAGGGCTCGGTGTTCGGTTATGGCGGACTTTATGCGGATTTCTTTCTCGGCGACCATTTCGTCATCCGCCCCGAGGGCGGCGGCGGCGGCTTCGTTGCGGGCAACGCCAAGGACCTGGGCGGCATCTTTCAGTTCCACGCCGCCATCACTTTCGCCTACGTCTTCGAAAACGAGGCCCGCGTCGGCATTACCCTGACCCATATCTCCAACGCCAGCGTCCACGGTTCAAACCCCGGCCTCGACGCCGGCTTGTTCATGTACTCGATGCCTGTCGGGCCGTGGTTCTAAGGGGACAAACCCGAGCCGATGACCATTGATGAAAGCGCAGTTGCACAACACTACGGCAAGGCCGGGCTGCTGGCGCGTATCGATGCCGGCCTCAACGCCATGGGCGCCGATCTCGACCACCTGACCATCGACGACCTGGCGCCGGTGGATGAATTCCACATTGGCGGACGCAAGGCCACCGACCATGCGCTTGACGCCCTGGCGCCGGCGGCCGGCCAGCACATTCTCGACGTCGGTTGCGGCATTGGCGGTACGGCGCGGCTGATGGCCTCGCGCTACGGCTGCCGGGTTCACGGCATCGATCTGACACCCGAGTATGTCGATATTGCCCGCATACTGACCGAGCGGGTCGGCCTCGGCGATCAGGTCAGTTTCGACGTCGCCAGCGCCCTCGCCATGCCCTTTGAAGACCAGGCGTTCGACGGCGCCGTGACCATGCACGTGGCCATGAACATCGCCGACCGGGAAGGCCTCTACGGCGAGATCGCCCGGGTCCTGAAGCCGGGCGCGGCATTTTGCGTCTACGACGTCATGAAAATGGATGACCAGCCGCTGGTCTATCCCGTGCCCTGGGCCGACACCGCCGCGACCAGCCACCTGACCACCGCGGACCAGACCCGGGCACTTCTCGAGTGCGCCGGCTTCGAGGTCACCCTGGTGGACGACCGCAGCGACGCCGCCGCCACCTTCTTTCGCAAACGCCTGGCCGCCGCCGCCGAAGGCCCGCCGCCCCTCGGCGTCTACCTGCTCATGGGCGCCACCTGGCGCGACAAACTCAACAACAACCTGGCCAACACTGGGAACGGCCGCACCGGCCCGGTGCTGATGATGGCCCGGCGGGGTGCCTAGTGCCTCCCGGTTGACCGCGCCCCGCCGCGCGCCTAGAAAGACCCCAAGCGCCCGTAGCTCAGTAGGATAGAGCACCAGATTCCTAATCTGGGGGTCGGGAGTTCGAATCTCTCCGGGCGCGCCACTCTCTCCTACGACATACTACGATTAACGGCTGTAATTCAGACTGTTACGAGAGAACTGTCGCACGGCAGCGTTCGCATTGTTACGACGATGTACGCCGTATTCCCATGTCGCTCCGTTACTACAGCGTTGCTAGAATGGCTTTGGGCCGCTATGCTGGCATGGCAATCAGGCAGTGGATGACTTCATTGTCTAACGTCAGCGCCTATGGGACAAATTAGCGGGATTGCATAAGAGAGGATTTCTGGCCCGGATTTACGTTTGCTCCACTAAGTCAGGTTGCATTTGGGTTGCGCAGCACTTTAACTGGGGCGGTGTTTGGTTGTAGGGTTGGAGGACGTGCGAGGGGAATTAATATCCCGACTTGAAATCATGATGGATGAATTAGCTTAGTTG
>JAYGEF010000167.1:0-23049 GCA_046582535.1 Alphaproteobacteria bacterium | reverse complement strand
TCGACCATTCGACCGATTAACATTTTTGAAAATGGACATATAGAATTTGATTATTGGCTAGATGGCTTTTTCGAAGATTCTTTGAGGGAATCGTTCGCGCTGACACATTCACAGTCGTGGAGGGAATAGATTTGCTTGCTGAAATTGTAATCAATACTAATGTTCTGGTTGACGCGGGTAATCCTGGTGTTGTTAGGCAAGGTGCATCTGTTTTGTTCTTGAGCTGTTTTCTTGCACTTACTACAAAATTGAAAATTGATACTGACGACCTTATTGTGACTTGATATTTGGCACATTTACATTCTTGGTCAGTTGGCTTGGCTATATTGCAGAAGTTGGCTGCGTCAGATCGACTTGTACCTATCGATAGAATGCCCGCCTATAGAATCAAGAGAAAGATCACTCAGTTGATTGCAAATACAAGGGACAGGACGTTCTTGTGTGTCGCGATTGAGGCCGATTATAACTTACTAGTGTTTCACAATTTTCAAGAGTTTCAAACACCCAAGCGCATTCATATTTCGCGAGAATTTGGTGTTGACGTAGTCGAAGCGGGAGAAGCCCAATACCGTTTGTAGTGCCTCACGCCTTCTGCTCCCAGCCACCGGCGTCGGTCTGCTGCCAATAGGCCAGGGTGTCGCCGGCCTCCAGGCGCCGTCTCCAGCGTTGGCGGGCAGCGGCTACCGCCTGGTCGTCGTTGCCGTCGAACAGGTCGAGGCAGCGCTCGAATGTACCGGTGAATTCCGGCTCGGCGCCGTCGGTAAGCACCAGCAGGGTGGCGCCGTTGGGGTTTTCCTCGCTGGTGGTCAGATAGACCGGCTGGGCGGCGGCATTGCCGTCCGCCGCCGTGCCGTGGGGCAGGAATGAGTCCTGGTTGAAGGACCACAGGGCGCCGTCGAGGGCCTTCACGCGCTCGTCCGAGCCGGCCATGACCACCGCGCGCATGCCCCGCTCGAGCGCCTTGCCCAACAGTTTGGGCAAGGCCTGCTCGAGGGATGAGCGTTGCAGGTGGTAGAAGCCGATCTCGGTCAAGGTCGCCGCCGTCAGCTTTCGTAATTGCTGGCCACCAGGTTGTCGAGAAGCCGCACGCCAAAAGCGGTGCCGCCGCCGGGGGACGTGTCGCTGGCGCTCTTCACCCAGGTAACGCCGGCGATGTCGAGATGGGCCCAGGCGGTCTTGCCGACGAAGCGCTGGAGGAACACGGCGCCGGCCGTGCTGCCGGCCTCGCGGGCCCGGCCAACGTTCTTCATGTCGGCGATGGCCGAGTTGATGTCTTTGTCGTAGCGCTCGCCCAGGGGCATGCGCCAGAGAGGCTCGTCCGTCGCCTTGCCGGCCGCCAGGAGATTTTCGGCAAGCTTGTCGTCGTTGGCGAATAGGCCCGCCTGGTAGGACCCCAACGCGACGATGATGGCCCCGGTCAGGGTTGCCAGATCGACCATGATGCGTGGTTTGAAGCGGGTCTGGCAGTACCACAAGGCATCGGCCAGGACGAGCCGGCCTTCGGCATCGGTGTTGATGACCTCGATGGTCTGGCCCGACATGGAGGTCACCACGTCACCGGGCCGCTGAGCCGTGCCCGACGGCATGTTCTCGACCAGAGCAACAACACCGACCACATCGACCTTGGCCTTGCGTCCGGCCAGGGCCGCCATGAGGCCGATGACCACGCCCGAGCCGCCCATGTCCCACTTCATGTCTTCCATGCCGCCGGCGGGCTTGATGGAAATGCCGCCGGTGTCGAACGTGACACCCTTGCCGACGAAGGCCACGGGGGGGTGCTTGGAACCCTTGGGCGCGCCGTTCCAGCGCATCACCACCATGCGGGATTCGTTGGCGCTGCCCTGACCGACGCCGAGCAGGGCGCCCATGCCGAGCTTGCGCATCTTGGCCTCGGTCAGAATTTCGACGCTGACACCCAGATTGGTCAGCGCCTTGGCCCGCGCGGCAAGCGTCTCCGGGTAGAGAATATTGGCCGGCTCGGATACCAGATCACGGGTCAGGAAGACGCCGTCGGCAATCTTGTCGAGGCGGCCATAGGCGGTGCTTGCCGCCTTGGCGCCCTTCATCACCACGGTCGCGCGGCCGAGGGTCGGCTGGCTGTCCTTGGATTCCTTGGTGCGGTACTTGTCGAACCGGTAGCTTCGCAGCCGCGCCCCGAAACCGACGTTCGCCGCCAAAACCCCCGCAGCGGCCTGAGCGTCATCGAACCACTGGTCGGCCAGAATGGCGGCGCGTTTGACGCCACCCCGGTTGAGGTGAGCAACCAGATTGCCGCCAACGCTCTGGGCGCCGAGATCGTCGAGCTTGTCGGCCTTGCCCAGGCCGGCGATAACCACCCGCGCGGCGCCAACGCCGGCCGGCGCCATAACGTCGAGGAACTGGTCGCGGGCACCGGTGAAGCGTCCCGCCCGCATGGCTTTGCGCAAGGCGCCCTTACAGGCCTTGTCGATGGCATCGGCGGACTTGCTCAGAACCCGGTTGGCGAAGGCGCCGACGACAATGGCGTCGACCTTGGGTGTTTTGGTGGCAAAGGAAATTTTCATGGAACCCTCTGAATTGCGCTCAATGGATTTGGCGGCCGCGCATGACGCCGCCTCCCCGTGGGTTCCAAATGTAGCCCATGCGCGGATGAAGGAAAGGACTTGTTGTCCTGCTCTATCGCGGCACCGACCCGGGCGGCTATCATAGCGCACGATACAAACGACAGTGGGGACAGCATGATCGCTGTTTTGGGAGCGACCGGAAAGACGGGGCGATACCTGGTTGATCGGCTTTGCGCCGATGGCCATCAGGTGGTTGCCATCGGCCGTACCGACGCCAAGCTCGACGCACTCGATTCAGCCGCCCGCACTATCGCCGCGGATTTCGACCATCCGGTAACCGTGGTTCGGGCCCTGGTCGGCGCGACCCAAGTGGTGAACTGCACCCATGCCCGGTTCACCGAGGCCTTGCTGCAATGCCTGCCCTCCAGTCTCGAACGGCTGGTCCTGATCGGCTCGGCCCGGCGCTTCAGCAAACTTCCCGACCCGGCGGCCGATGCGGTGCGGGCCGGCGAGGCGGCGTTCCTGTCATCGGGCGTGCCCGGCGTCATGCTCCACCCGACGATGATTTATGGCGCCCCCGACGACCGCAACGTCAATCGCCTGCTGCGCCTGGTCAGACGGCGCTCGGTCCTGCCCCTGCCGGGCGGCGGTCGGGCCTTGCTGCAACCGATCTTCGTCGATGACATGGTGGCGTCCTTGGCGGCGGCCCTGGAGCGCCCGGCCGCGCCCGGCGCCTCTCTCGTTGTCGCGGGCCCCGAGCCGATCTCCTACGCGGCCATGGTCCGGGCCTGCGCCAGCGCGGTCGACCGCCACGTGACGATCGTGCCGGTGCCGGGGCCCGTGCTGGGAATCGGCACTCGCCTGGCAGCCATGGTCGGCGTTAAACTACCGTTCGATGCGGCCGAGATTCGTCGTGCCGGCGAGGACAAGTCGTTCGATATTTCTCCCTTGCGAAACCGCCTCGGGATTTCGCCCTGCAGCTTTGAAGAGGGTCTGCGTCTCAAACTGGAGCGCGGCTGGGTTTCCTGACGTCATGACCGAGAAGTCACTTTGCTGCCGAGGCTGCGGAACAACGCTCAGCCATACCTTCGTGGATCTGGGTGACACCCCCCTGGCCAACAGTTATCCCGCCGCGGCCGATCTCGACCGGCCCGACCGGCGATACCCGCTGCACGCCCGGGTCTGCCATGATTGCTTCCTGGTTCAGATCGACGCGGTGGTGCCATCGGCGGATATCTTCTCCGACTACGCCTATTTCTCATCCTATTCGCAAAGCTGGGTCGCCCACGCCCGGCGATTTGCGTCTACGGCCCGCCAGCGTTTCACCCTCGGCAGCGAGAGCCTGGTCGTCGAGGTCGCCAGTAACGACGGCTACCTGTTGCGCCATTTCGTCGATGACGGCGTTCCGGTCCTCGGCGTCGAGCCGGCAGCCAACGTGGCCGCGGTGGCCGAAGCCACCGGTGTGCCGACCATGGTGCGGTTCTTCGGCCGGGAGACGGCGGCTGATCTGATCGCCGACGGCAAGGCGGCTGATCTGGTGGTTGGCAACAATGTCCTGGCCCATGTGCCCGATCTCAACGATTTCGTCGCCGGTCTGGGCGCGTTGACCAAACCCGCCGGCGTTATCAGTCTGGAATTCCCCCACGTGCTCCGGCTCATGGAGGACGTCCAGTTCGACACCATCTACCACGAGCATTTTTCGTATTTTTCCCTGGTCGCCCTTGAGCCGGTCCTGGCGCGCCATGGCCTGCGCCTGTTCGACGTCGAGACCCTGGCGACCCATGGCGGCAGCTTGCGGTTGTTCGCCTGCCGCGCGGACTGTGATCAACACGAAGATGGGCCAGGCCTGGACGCGGTGCGTGATGCCGAACGTGGCGCCGGCCTCGGCCAGCTTTCCACCTATACCGGCTTCGCCACCCGCGTGACCGCAGTGAAGAATTCCTTACTGACTTTCCTCGCGGCGGCAAAGCGCGACGGCAAAAGCGTTGCCGCCTATGGCGCGGCGGCCAAGGGCAACACCCTGCTCAACACCTGTGGGGTGGGTACCGACATGATCGACTACGTGGTTGACGCCAGCCCCCACAAACAAGGCCGCTTTCTGCCCGGCAGTCGGCTGCCTATTGTCGCGCCGGGTCGGCTGGGCGAAACCCGGCCGGACTATGTGTTGATCCTGCCGTGGAACCTCCGCGACGAAATCATCGGGCAGAACTCAGCCGTACGGGACTGGGGCGGTCGCTTCGTGGTGCCAATTCCCACCACCACCGTGCTGCCCTAGGCTTGGCGGCGAGAGTTCGGTATTTCTATGGCTTGGACCGGTCCCAGTGGATAGAATTTGACATATGGCACCCCTACGACGGCGTCCCAAGCCCACCCGGAGAGGCGCCCGATGCGCCGTGATGCTGGAGCATCACAAGCATTGGGCAACGCGTCCGGCGGGCTTGGGACGCCGCCCTTCGGGTCCCCACTCGCGGCTTCTCGGGGCGTCGAGCATCCTTGACGATGCCAAAGCATCGCCGGCGGGCGCTCTCCTACCGAGAAACCGTGAGTGGGGATCGTAGGGGTACCATATGTTTAATTCTATCCACTAGGACTATAATCCCGCCCATGCGCGAGGTAACCAAGTACGTCCTGTGGCGACTTGTCGAGGCGACGCTGTTCGTAACGTTTGCCTTGGCCGGCGTGGTTTGGCTGTCCCAGTCACTGCGTTTCGTCGACCTGATCGTCAACCGGGGACTGTCGTTCTTCACCTTTCTCCACTTAACGCTTTTGCTGCTGCCGTCGATTCTCGCCATCCTGCTTCCCGTCGCGTTGTTTTGCGCCGTGGTCTACACCTACCACCGCCTTACCATGGACAGCGAGATTGTCGTGCTCCGGGCGGCGGGCTTGAGTCCCCTGGCATTGGCGAAACCCGCCTTGATCCTCGCCGGTATCGTCGCCGTTATTTGTTATGGCGTCACGCTCTACCTGCAACCGGCCGGGTTCAGGGAGTTCAAGGACCGCCAGTTCACCATCCGTGGCGACTACTCTCACGGGCTGCTACAGGAAGGTGCCTTCAACACCCTGGGCAACGGACTGACGGTGTACATCCGGGCACGCCAATCCAACGGTGTGGTTCTGGGTATTCTGGTTCACGACAACCGCGACAGAACAGCGCCGGTGACCATGATGGCGGAGAGCGGCTTCCTGATCAGCACACCCAAGGGTCTGCGTCTCTCACTGGTCAATGGCAACCGACAGGAATTTGACGCTAAAAAGCGGTCTCTCGGCCTGCTGTACTTCGACCGTCACAACATCGACCTTACCAGCCTGATTGGCGAGCAGGGTACGCGCTGGCGTGAACCACGCGAGCGTTATTTGCATGAACTTCTCGGCCCGCCCAACACCGGCGACGATTGGGCCTTTCTCGCGGAACTCCGCGCCGAAGGTCACCAACGCCTGGTATCGCCGCTGTTTTGCTTCGTTGCCGTACTATTGGGTGTCGCCGCCCTGCTCGGTGGCGAGTTCAGCCGGCGGGGCCATCCGGGTCGGTTGTTCCTGGCCGCGACGTTCGCCCTCATGTTCGAAGGCCTCGCCCTGGGGCTCACCCAGGTCATCGTCAAAGTCCCTGTGCTAACGCCGTTGCTTTACATCAATATTTTCGTCTGGGTATCGGCAGCGCTTTATTTTCTGCTTCGCAAACGCAGGATACGAAGGCCGGCATTGGCCATGAGCGGGGCCGGATAATGCGCCTTAGCTTCACCCTATCGACCTATATTACCCGCCAGTTCCTGGCCAGTATCGCCACGGTGCTTTTCGTCCTTGTCGGGCTGATTTTTCTCATCGACAGCGTTGAATTGCTGCGGCGAACCAGCAGCCGCGAGGCGGTCGGCTTCGGAACGGTATTGGAGATGGCCCTGCTGCGTATTCCGTTCATGAGCCAGAAAGTCATCCCCTTCGCTGTATTGTTCGGCGGCATGTTGTCGCTGACCCGGCTGACACGATCGCACGAGCTGGTGGTGGCCCGCGCCGCCGGGGTATCGGTGTGGCAATTCCTGTTGCCGGGCCTGGCATTGGCATTAGTCATCGGCGGCGTCACCGTAACCGCGTTCAACCCCTTCGCTTCGGCGACAACCTGGCGTTACGAGCACCTGGAAGCTAAACATCTCCGTGGGCGGGCAAGCATGCTGGCGGTCTCGGCGTCGGGCCTGTGGCTTCGCGAGGGTGGCCGCGACGGCCAGATCGTGGTTCACGCTCTGCGCATCGCCCAGGAAGACATGGAACTCCACGACGTCATGTTCATTCTCTACGAGGACAACGACCATTTCGTCCGCCGCATCGATGCCGATACGGCCCGTCTGGAGAAGGGTTACTGGGATTTGCGCAACGCCTTGATCAGCCTCCCCGACCAGCCCGGCGAAACCCGTGACGAATACCGCCTGCCAACCCAGCTGACCTTCGATCAGATCCAGGAAAGTTTCGCGCCGCCGGAAACCATGTCATTTTGGCAACTGCCGGGCTTTATCGACGCCCTTGAGGCCGCCGGCTTTTCGGCGGTGCGACACCGCCTCCATTGGCATTCCCTTCTGGCGATTCCCGTCCTGCTCTGCGCCATGGTCCTCATCGCCGCCACGTTCTCACTCCGCCTGACCCGGCGCGGCGGCACCGGCCTGCTGATTCTCGGCGGCTTGTTCGCCGGCTTCCTGCTGTATTTCCTCACCGACGTGGTGTTGGCCCTCGGCGTCTCTGGCGGCCTGCCGGTGGTTCTTGCCGCCTGGGCGCCAGCCGGCGTGTTCACCCTGCTTGGCTTGGCCATGCTGCTTCACCTCGAGGACGGATAGTGGTCATGCGTTGGCTTCCGGCAATCGCCCTGCTGGCATTTTTTGTAGTCGTCACCCACGCCACCTTTGCCCAGCAAGTGACCAGCGGTTCCGAGCCGGTGGTTCTGGAAGCAGATGAACTGGTTCACGACCTCGACCGCGGTGTTGTCGTCGCCACCGGCAATGTGGAGATTGCCCAGGGCGGCCGCGTGCTGCTGGCCGACACCATCACCTACAATGAAAACACCGATACGGTGACCGCCACCGGCAACGTGATCATACTCGAGCCCGGCGGCGAAGTGATATTCGCCGATTACGCCGAAGTCACCGAAAACATGAAGCACGGCGTTATCCGCAATATTCGAATTCTGCTAACCGACAATTCACGGATCGCCGCCAATGGCGCGGTGCGCAGCGCCGGCAATCGCACCGAAATGCGCAAGGCGGTGTTCTCGCCCTGCCCGGTCTGTACGGATCACCCAGACGAGTCACCGTTATGGCAGATCAAGGCGGTGCGGGTGGTTCACGATCAACAACGCCAGGAGATCCAGTACAGCGACGCGTTCTTCGAACTGTTCGGCGTCCCCATCGCCTATACCCCGTACTTTTCCCATCCCGATCCCACGGTAAAGCGCCAAAGTGGATTTCTTGCGCCCTCGATTGGCATTCAGAATCAACTCGGCCTGACCTTGCAGACACCTTACTACATGAGCCTGGCACCCAACTACGATGCCACCTTCGCACCCATATTCACCAGCGAAGAAGGGGTTGTTCTGACTGGCGAGTACCGACACCGGATCGACAGTGGGCAATTTTCCCTGACGGGCAGCATCACCCGGCCCCGGCAACGCGGCAACGCCGGCGAAGTGGTCGGTGGCCGCGACGTTCGGGGCCATGTTTCAGGGACCGGCCGCTTCGATATCGATGACACCTGGCGATGGGGTTTCGATGTCGAGCGTTCGACAGACGATACCTATCTGCGCCGCTATGGATTCAACAGCGACGGCAGCTTGACGAGCAATGTGTTCCTCGAAGGATTTCGCGGGCGCAATTATGCGGCGGTCAATACCTACAGCTTCCGGAGCCTGGAGCTGGACGACGATCCTGGCGACACGCCGTTTATCGCGCCCATCGCCGAATACAGTTTCATCAGCGACGCCGGGCGCCGGGGCGACCGCTTCACGCTCGACGCCAATTTCATGGAACTCTATCGTACCGATGGCGCCGCCAGCACCCGGCTATCCGTTGATGGTGCGTGGCGCCTGCCTTATATCGGACCACTCGGCGATCTCTACGCCTTGACTGCGAGCCTGCGCGGCGACGCCTATTGGGTAAACCATGTCATCGACACCGACCGTCCCGCCAACAGCCGGTCGAGCGGCCTTACGGGCCGAATTGTTCCCCAACTAGCCCTCGATTGGCGTTACCCCCTAGTCCGCAGCGTAGGCTCGGTTCGTCAATTGGTCGAGCCGATTGTCAAGTTCGCGCTCAGCCCCCATGGCGGTAATCCGAGCAAGATTCCCAATGAGGACAGCCGCGATTTCGAGTTCGATGACACCAATCTGTTTAACAGCAATCGGTTTCCCGGTCTTGACCGCGTCGAAGGCGGCCCGCGTATCAGCTATGGCGTTAGGCTTGGCGCTTTCGGATCGAGCGGCGGACGCACCACGGCGTTTATCGGGCAAAGCTATCGCGCTCGGGCCGACAGTACCTTCGAAGACGGCAGCGGCTTCGAAGGCAACCGTTCGGACATCGTCGGTCGTATAACCGTGGCGCCGTCCAAATACATCGACCTGACTTACCGTTTTCGTCTCGACGACGACAGCCTCGGGTCGCGACGGAGCGCTATTGACCTGATTGCCGGGCCTGATTGGTTGCGGATCAACGTTGGATTCCTTTCCATCACCGAGGGCGCCGCCGATCTCAGCGCTATCGGGCGTCGTGAAGAAATCCGCATGTCCGGCGAACTCGCCGTGGCGCCGCAATGGACCCTGAACGCGTTCAACCGTCGAGACCTCAACGAAAACAACACGATCAACTTCGGCACGGGCCTCACTTACCAGGACGAATGCATTGTGTTTACGACCCAATTCAAACGTAGCTTCACCCGCGACCGCGACGTCGAGCCCGATACATCAATCAATTTTATCATCAAACTGAAACACCTCGGCTAACGGGAATTTGGCGCCTCATTGCGGCCCGAACCTGGGCCGTGACATAGCCCGGGTTGTTTGTGCTAAGGTCCTTGGCGATTTTCTCCCCCTTCGGCCTATCACTGAGAAATGCGACGTACGGTATGAGTTTTCGACAGGGAATCCGCTTAATCGCTACGGTGGTGCTCCTTGCCTTTCCGTTGTTTAGCGCGGCGCAAGCGCAGGAATTGCAACGCATTATCGCCGTGGTCAACGACGACGCGGTTTCCAATCGTGACGTGGTCGAACGCATTCGGCTGGTGGTCGTGACCTCGGGTCTGAACGACAGTCCCGAAGTCAGGCAGCGAATTGCGCCTCAAGTCCTCCGCACCCTCATCGACGAACTCCTACGGCTGCAGGAGGCCGAGCGCAAAAACGTGTCGGTAACCGACAACGAGATCAAGTATGCGATCTCGCTGATCGAGCAACGCAACAAGATGCCGGTCGACTCGTTTATGTCGTTCCTCGAGTCCCGCAAGATCGATTCTCTTACGCTGGTGACCCAGATTCGTGCCGAAATTGCGTGGAACAAGCTGGTCAATCAGCGCCTCCGATCCCTGGTGACGATCACCGATGAAGACATTGACGATGAGCTACAGCGGCTTCGCGACAGCCAGGGCAAGCCGGAGTTTCTGTTATCCGAGATATTCCTCACTGTTGGCGGCGTCAGCAAGGACAAAGTCATTCGAGAAAATGCCGGCGCGTTGGTCAAACAGGTCAGAGCCGGTGCGAGTTTTGCCAATTTGGCGGATCAAATTTCCGAAGCCGTGTCCGCGTCGGACGGCGGCAATATCGGGTGGGTGACCGTCGATCAACTCGACGGCGAAGTGGCCGCCGCCCTGGCGACACTACAGCCGGGCCAAATATCCGACCCCATTCCAACACGCGGGGGGTATCTGGTGATAAAACTCGATCAACGCCGCCAGTTGCAAACCCCGGACAGTGGCGAAGCCGTCGTCGACTTACGTCAGATCCTTCTCGCCATATCCAGCGGCGCGACCGCCGACGAGGTCGATTCGAATGTTGCTCTCGCCCAAGTCATCCGTGAAACCGTGACCGACTGCAAGGATATGGTCCGGATTGCAACTGAAACCGATCCCACCATGTCCGGCGATCTTGGCCGCATAAAACTAAACGATATGTCGGTCGAGATTCGCAGCGTGGTGGAGACGCTTCCTCTTGCCACGGCCAGTGACCCGGTCAGGACCGAATCGGGTGTACACCTGTTCATGGTCTGCCAACGCACGGAACCGGATGCAGGGTTGCCCCGGCGCCTCGATGTCCGGCAATACCTTATCGAAGCTCGCCTCGATCAGATTTCCCGCCACTATCTCCGCGACCTTCGCCGTACAGCGTTCATCGACATTCGCATATGACCGGCGCCGTACTTCCTCTCGGTATAACCATGGGCGAACCGGCGGGCATTGGCGGGGAAATCGTCTTGAAAGCCTGGCTGCGCCGCCGCGCCGGGCGGGTTCCCTTTTTCGCCATCGACGACCCCGACCGCTTGCGCAACATCGCCTCGCGGCTCGAACTACGGGTTCCCGTCTGCGAAATCGAGGCGCCGGAGAGTGCCGGCCAGATTTTTGGTGAGTCATTGCCTGTGTTGGCCGAGCCGCTGCGCGTACCATCGATTCCCGGCAAGCTCGACCCAGCGAATGCGCCGGCGGTAATTTCCGCCATCGACCGCGCCGTAGACCTGGTGCGCGAACGGCGGATCGATGCCATCGTGACCAATCCCATCCACAAGAAGTGCCTGTACGACGCCGGCTTTCGGCACCCCGGCCACACGGAATACCTGGCATCCCTGGTCAGCCCCGAAACCCGACCAGTGATGATGCTGGCCTGCCCTGGTCTTCGCGCGGTGCCGGTCACCATCCACATGCCCTTGCGCCAGGCGATCACAAGCCTTAGCAGCGATACCATCATCCATTGCGCCACGGTAACCGCCCAGTCCCTGAGCGCGGATTTCGGTATTGCCGAGCCACGCATCGCGATTTCCGGCCTTAATCCCCATGCCGGCGAGGCCGGAAGTCTGGGCACCGAAGAGACCGAGATCATCGCACCGGCGATCGAACAAATGAGGGCCGCGGGAATCCTTGTCGAGGGCCCGTTGCCGGCCGATAGCCTGTTTCACGAGGCCGCGCGCCAAGCCTATGACGCGGTCATTTGCATGTACCACGATCAGGCGCTGATCCCGATCAAGACCATCGGTTTCGACCGGGGCATCAATATCACCTTGGGATTGCCTTTTGTCCGCACCTCGCCGGACCATGGCACGGCCCTCGACATCGCCGGAACCGGGAAGGCCGGCGAGGAGAGCTTGGTCGCCGCTATCGCCACCGCCACCGCCATGGCGCGGCGGCGCTATCATGCCTGAGGCCGAGCCGTCGCCAGCCCTGCCGCCCCTGCGCGAGGTCTTGGCGCGCCACGATCTCAAACCGCGCAAATCTCTGGGGCAGAATTTTCTCCTCGACCCGGGCATCACCAAGCGCATTGCCCGCGCAGCCGGCGACTTGAGCGGCACTGCCGCCATCGAGATCGGCGCCGGGCCCGGCGGACTGACCCGCGCCCTGCTCGCCCACGGCGCCCGCGAAGTGGTGGCCGTGGAACGGGACCCGCGTTGCGTCGCGGCCCTGAGAGAACTTGCCGAAGCCTTTCCCGGCCGCCTCCGGGTGGTCGAGGCCGACGCCTTGAAAGTCGACGTTACGGAACTGGCGGCGGCGCCCCGCGCGGTGATTGCCAACCTGCCTTACTACATCGCTACGCCACTGGTTCTCGGTTGGCTCAAGCATGCCGCCGCCTTCACCGGCTTTACCCTGATGTTTCAACGGGAGGTCGCCGAGCGCATGTGCGCGGCGCCGGGCAGTCGCATATACGGCCGCTTGTCGATCGCCACCCAATGGTCTTGCGCGACAAAAAAGTTGTTCGATATTCCGCCCGGCGCCTTCATCCCACCGCCAAAGGTGACCTCAACGTTGATTCGCCTGACGCCCCGCGCCGAACACCTGGCGCCCGCCGATCAAACGGTGCTCGAACGGGTGGTGGCGGCTGCCTTCGGACAGCGCCGCAAGATGCTGCGCTCCAGCCTCAAGGCGCTTGGCGGCGACACCCTTGCGAGGCTTTCGCGCGCCGGGATCGAGCCGACGGCCCGGGCCGAGGACATCGCCATCGAAGGTTTCTGCGCGCTCGCCCGCGCCTACGCGGAAGTTGAGCTTGCAAGAGACCGGGACGTCCTGTAAGTACGCTTTATACCAAGATACGCGAACTTTCAGGCAGACGACCATGAGTCAGGCACGCCGACTGCGACGACGATCCAACGGAACCTCACACCAGCTGTGAGTCGTCCGGCGCCCCTGTTCGCCTAGTTCATACAGCCGCGTCATTGCGGCACCAAAACTCTCTCTCGTCAGGCAACACGGTGGTTGGGACGCTCTTCGCCCAAGTCGTTTTATCTGCGTGTCATTCGGAATTAGAAAAATGGTCGATATTCAAGTCGAGATGCCCGGCGACGGGCCCGCTATCGAGCAATTGCTCGATCTTTCTTTTGGCCCGGGCCGGGAGCATCGCCCCTCGTACCGCCTGCGCGAGAGCATTGCGCCCGACGCCGCCCTCGGCCTGACAGCCCGCGACGGCAGCCAACTGGTCGGGACACTTCGGTTCTGGCCTGTGCTGGTCGCCGGGCGGGTGCCGGCGCTGCTGCTCGGCCCCCTCGCCATCGATCCCGGCCACCGCCGTCAGGGCATTGCCCGAAACCTGGTGAAGCACGGCCTTGGCCGGGCCCGGGCGCGGGGCCATGACCTGGTCTTCGCGGTCGGCGATCATTGGATGTTCGGACGCTTCGGCTTTACCTCGGCGACACTGCTCGGTCTGGCCATGCCGGGCAAGGTCGACGACTCACGCTTCCTGGTCCTGACACTCCGGGGCGGCGCGCTTGATGGTGTCGAGGGCGTGCTTTGCCCGGTTCAAGCCGCGTCGGCAACCATCAAGGCAACCATCAAGGCCGCCCCGTCAGGTCCCTGACGAAATCGCCAAGGCCGAGTTGTCGGTCGCGGCGCATTCGCTCGGCATGAAGGATGGCGCGTACCCTGGAAACGCTCTCGCCGAGGTCCTGGTTGATGATCACGTAGTCGTATTCGCGCCAGTGACTCATTTCGTCCGGTGCACGCGCCATGCGTCCAGCGACGACTTCGTCGCTATCCTGGGCTCGGCCTTTGAGGCGCCGCTCCAGTTCAGCCATCGACGGTGGCAGGATAAAGACGCTGACAAGGTCCTGACGCGCCTGTTCACCGAGTTTCTGGGCGCCCTGCCAGTCAACATCGAACAACACGTCCTTACCGTCTGCCAGGGCCGCCTCGACCGGGGCAAGCGGCGTACCGTAGCTTTGATCGAAGACCGTGGCATGTTCGAGAAATTCGCCGTTGTCGACCATGCGGGAAAATGCGGCGCCATCGACAAAGAAATAATCCACACCATCGACCTCACCGGGCCGAATTGTCCGCGTGGTCGCTGACACTGAAAGGGTCAGGACTGAATCGCTATCAAGCAGGGAGCGCGATATCGCCGTCTTGCCGGCGCCCGACGGCGACGACAACACCAACATCAGGCCCCGGCGACTGATCTCAGGGTTCTCGGCCATGGTCCGCCCTACTCCACGTTCTGAACTTGTTCGTAATATTTCAATATAATCATTTGTTATCAATCTATTATCAATTCTAAACCACACTAACTACACGATCAGCTACACAATCTGCTTTGGACAACTAAACCAAAACGGCTGATAGTTAGGCATTATTAGCATCTAAGCCAAAGCAACCACAAAAATGTACCGCTTTACCGATGATACTTGGGTGTCTGTTGACCTAACCCCTAGCTGGAGTTCTCAGGCACCCCCTCCCCCCACGCAGCTGTGCAGTTTGTGACCTCCTGCTCAAAACTTAACAGTGATGTAAGGAAGACGAGACTGGGGGGCACATGGACTGAGAAAACGACCCCCTACCCCCGTATAGGGCCCCCCGCATAAAAATATGCGAATTTTAGGCCGTGTAAAGTTTGATGAGCGGGCGTCAGTCCTCTTCAAACCCCTGGCTTGTGAACTTCAGTGTCCGGCAGTTTTCGGTGACCGTGCGCACCACGTTGTCGGGAGCGCCGTCTGGCAGCCGGGCATCGATTTCAAGCGTCACGGCAACTTCCGCGCCGACGAGCCCGACGAGATGCGCGATCACTTCGTCGGCGATCTGGCCGGCATCGCGTCCGGTGCGCGAGGCGTTGATCCGGCTCTCGGCCGAAGGGCTGATAAAGACGCTGCCCAACAAGAGCACCCTGGTGGCGCCCCTGAACATCGCCGAATTTTCCCAGTTCATCGACGCCCTTGACCTGATGCAGCGCGCCACGTCGCGCCTCGCCGCGAAGCTGCGAACCGATGACGACCTGGTGAACATCAAGAACCAGCAGGCCAGGTTCGACGACGCCGTGGCCAACCGGGATGTGCTGGCCATGATCGAAGCCAACCGCGATTTTCATGTGGCCATCAGCGAGGCCGGGAACAACTCATACTTCACCCTGTTCTATGCCCGGCTTCTCGATGATGGCCGGCGCATGTTGCGGCTCTATTTCCGCTCCTTCGGCGATACCCTTCCCGATGAATTCGCCGGCGAGCATTACGATTTGATCAAGGCGATCGAAGACCGCGACGAGGATCGGGCGGACCAACTGGCCCATTGCCACACGGTCCAGGTCAGCGACCGTTTTCTGTCATCCCTCGGGGTCCGGCACACCTCCGAGATGGCGACAACCGTCGACGAGCCGGTTCAGGCGCCGTCCCCGTAGCGGAACACCGGCGCGCCCAGGGCGCCGAAGTCCGGGGTGATACCGAGACCGGGCTCCTGACCCGCCGACATATGACCGTTGTCCCGCAGCGGCGCCCCGGTCGCGGTCCGCACGGTGACATAGCTGTTAAAATCGGTCGCCGAGAAGCGCAGCCGTTCCGGCGTTGAATGGGCGAGATGGGCGATGGCGGCGGTAACGATATCGCCGCCCCAACTGTCTTCGATGGTCATGGCGATGCCCAAAGAGACACAGAGGTCGCGAATTTGCCGCGCCTTGGTCAGGCCGCCGACCTTGGAGATTTTCAGGTTGATGACGTCCATGGCGCCATCGCCGTGGGCCCGCAGCAGGGCTTGAAGGCCGTCGATATTCTCATCGAGAATAAAGGGGCGCGCGGTGCGCCGGCGAATGGTCAGACATTCCTCGTAGCTCATGCACGGCTGCTCGATATAGACGTCCAGTCCGGCGACACCGTCGACCACCCGCGCCGCCTCATGCATCAACCATCCGGTATTGGCGTCGGCGATCAGCACCTCGCCGCGGTCAAGGATTTTCCGGGTGGCGTGGATGCGGGCGATGTCATCGTCCGGGTCGCCACCGACCTTGAGCTGGAACTTGGTGTAGCCCTCGTCGCGGTATCCCGCGATGTTGTCGGCCATCTCCGCCGGCGCCCGCTGGCTGATGGCGCGATACAGCGCCACGGACTCGCCATGGCGACCCCCGAGCAAATCACAGACCGCCAGGCCGGCGCGTTTTCCCAACAGGTCCCAGCACGCCATGTCGATGGCCGACTTGACGTAGGGGTGGCCGAGCAGGGCGGTGTCCATGATCAAATTGATCTTGCCGAGCTCGGTCGGGTCGGCGCCGGCCAGATGGGGCGCCAGCTCGGCGATACCGGTCCGGGCACCGGGCCCGTAAGCCGGCAGATAGAACGGCCCCAGCGGGCAGACCTCGCCATAACCGGAAACCCCCTCGTCGGTGCCGATCTCGACCACGGTGCAGTCGAAGACCTCCACATACTTGCCGTCGGCCCAGGAATAGCGTCCCTCCTTGAGCGGCAAATCGACCTGATAGACGTTGATTGATGTGATCTTCATGGCAGGGTCATGTCGCCTTATCTGACGTTGCTGAGGAACTGGGCGGTATGTTCGCTTTGCGGGTTCTGAATGACCTGGCTGGGCGGGCCGATCTCTTCGATGACGCCATCGCGGACGAAGGCGACACGGTCCGACACGTCACGGGCAAAGCCGATTTCATGGGTCACCACCAGCATGGTCTTTCCCTCCTCGCCGAGCAGCCGCAAGGTATCGAGAACTTCGCCGACCAGCTCCGGGTCGAGCGCCGAGGTGACCTCGTCGAACAGCATGTAGCCGGGTTCCATGGCCAGGGCGCGGGCGATGGCCAGGCGTTGCTGCTGGCCGCCCGACATCTTGCCCGGGTAGACATCTAATTTGTCGCCCAGACCGACATGTTCAAGCTGCCGGCGGGCGATGGCATCGGCTTCCTGGCGGCTCTTGCCGGCGACGATGCGGGGCGCCAGGGCAACGTTCTCAAGAGTCGTCAAATGGGGAAAGGAGTTCCACTGCTGGAACACCATGCCGATGTTCCGGCGCAATTTGTTGACGTCGGTGTCCTTGGCGTGAACATCGACGCCATCGACCAGGATTTGACCGCCCTGGATCGGCTCGAGCGCGTTGATGCAGTTCAGCAGGGTCGATTTGCCCGACCCGCTGGAGCCGATAATGCTGATGACCTCGCCCTTTTCCACGTTCAGGGTCACGCCGGCGAGGACACGCAGATCGCCGAAGGACTTATGGACATCCTTGATTTCAATCATCCTTCCACTCCTGTTCCAGCCGGTCCGAGATCCGGGCGATGGGGAATGACAGCGCGAAATAGAACGCGCCGGCGACCGCCAGAATGAGGAACGGCTGTTGGGTGCGGGTTATGAGAATTTGCGAGGCGCGAAGCAACTCGACATAGCCGATCACCGAGACCAGGGCGGAGTCTTTCAAGACCCCCAGGGCGACGCCGGTCCAGGCCGGCAGGACCGCCCGCATGCCGATGGGAAAAACGATGTAGCGCAGATCCTGCCAGTAGGTCATGCCCAGGGAGCGGGCGGCCCGCCGGGTGGTGGTCTGCACCGCCTCGATGCCGCCGCGCGCCACCGCCGCCACCAGGGCGCTGGTGTAGAACACCAGGACCAAGGCTCCCGCCTCGAACGGGTCGAGGGGAACGCCGATGATCGGGAAAAAATTGAAGAACAGGATGAGCTGGATGATCAACGGCACGCTTCGGAACATATCGAGGACCAGCCCCAGGGTGCCCGCCCCAGCCCAGCGCGAGACCGACAGAACCCAGCCGAAGAAAATGCCGAGAACCGTGCCGCCGGGAATCGACACGGCGGCGATCAGCAAGGTCCGCCCGGCCGCTTCGGCCAGGAACCAGATATCCGACATCTGGAACGCGGTGAAGAACTGAAGCGAGGATGCCGACTGGGACATGGCTCAATTCGCCTCGCTCTTGAAGAAATGCCAGGCGATAAGCTTGGAGCCACCCAGAATCAGCTTCACGACGACGTAGTAAATGCCGGCGGTGACCAGGAAAAATTCGAAAATCCGGTAGGTCCTCGAGGCCTCGAACTGGGTGGCGCCGGACAGCTCGTGAAAGCCGACCAGCATGCCGAGGGAACTGACCAGCACGGACCAGACCATCTGGTTTGTCATGGGATAGTAAACGATGCGCATGACCTGGGGGATGATGATCCGACCATAGGCCTGGCTCATGGTCATGCCGAGCGAGCGCGCCGCCTTGAGCTGGGTGTCCGGCACCGCCTGAAAACCGCCGCGGAAGGTCTCGGCCAGATAGCCGGCGTTGTTGAACGACAAGGCACACAGCACGATCATGAAGGGGCTGAGATGAATGCCGTAGGCGCCGAGGCCGAAGCCAACGAAAAACAACTGCAGCAGGGCCGGGGTATTGCGGGCGATTTCAATCCACGTGGTGGCGAACCAGGTGATCGAGCGATTGCCCGACATCTTGATCATGGCGAGCATGAGCCCGAGCACAATACCGATCAGCATCGCCAGGATGGAGACTTCCAGGGTCTGAAGGCTGGCTTCCAGGAGCTCCGGCAACCTGCGGAACACCGGGCGCCAGTGAAAGGTGTAGTCCACGGTTCAGACTCTGGCTAAAGGGCCCGCCCCCGCCATGATTGGGACCATGGCGGGGGCGGCAAATCGATTAGTACATGACGCCGGGAATGCGAAGCTCGGGCGCTTCACCACCGACGAACTGGCTCCAGAGTTCCTGATAGCGGCCGGAACGAACCTGGTGGGTGACGAACAGGTTGAGGTAGTTGAGCCAGCCGAAGTCCTTGCGCGGACCGACCACCGAGGTGAAGTCCGTGGTCCATGGCATGCGCGGACCGGCGATGATGGTGTCGTACTGGTCGGCGATGGGCTTGACGGCGGTGTTTGTCGTGATGCCGGCATCGGCCTTGCCCTGGGCCACCGCGAGGAACACTTCGTTCTCGCTCTGATAGCCCTGATAAAGGTCCATGGTGCCCCATTCCTCGGCGTATTTGAGGAATTCCTGCTCGGGAACCGTGCCGACCGCGGCGGCGATCCGCTTGCCCTTCATGTCCTCGAAGGTGACGATGCCGGAATCGACCCCGACCACCGCCTGGGCGTAATAAATCGCGTAGGGGATGGAGAAACCGACGGTCTGGGCGCGGGTCAGCGTATCGGAGGTGCCGCCGAACACGACATCGGCGCGATTGGTGACAATCGACGGCAGGCGTTCGGCCCAGGTCACCGGCAGGATTTCAAAATCCACGTCCAGGGCCTTGGCCAGGTCCTTGCAGTACTCGACATCGAATCCGGCCGGATTGTTGTTGGCGTCGCGATAGCCGATGGGCGGGAAATCAAGCACCACGCCGCAGCGCAGGAGCCCGTTGTTGATAACGTCGTCGACCTTGTCGGCTTTCGCCTGGCCGGCGGCAAAGGTAACGGCGATGGCGGCAATGGCAGCCATGGCGGCGGTTCGTAGGTTTCGCATGTAGTCCTCCATGAGTAAAGTCCCTGACTTGATTCTCGATGGTCGCATTTAACCAAATATACAATTTGTGCACAAGATGCGCCGTCTCCCTCCGGCTATGCCTTGCTGGCATCGCCGGCATTGATGGTGGAGACCGCCGGCTGGTCGTTGGTGTGGCAATGGACGCCGCCGCCGGCGGCCCAGGAGCTGAGCATCTCGATGACATGGACGTCGCGGCCGGGAAAATAGCCCTCGATCCGGGATTTCGCCGCCGCGTCGAGGTCCGGCACGCCGAAGCCGACGGCAATGACGAAGCCGTTGCCCACCAGCCAGTTCATGTAATTGGTGTCGAAGCGATAACCCTGGTACGGGGCGACGCCTTCGATGGGGTCGCGGATGACGGTGAAGCCGGCGGCATCGATGGTCGCCGCCGCGCCGTCGAAAACGGCGTCGTTGCCGCCGCCGCCGGGCCGGCATTTCGAATTGGCGGTGCAGACGGGCACCACCACCGTGGTGGGGTCGATGAACCGGGCGATGCCGTCGATGTGGCCCTTGGTCCGGTCGCCCTCGGGAACCCCCTCGACGAAGACCACTTTGGACACGCCGAAGTGCTGTTGCAGGTCGGCGTCGGCCTGGTCCCTGGTGTAGCCCGGATTGCGCGCCGGGTCGCCCAGGGTGCTCCAGTTGAGAATCACCGTGTCGACGCCGTTGAATTCCAGATTGCCGCGTTCGTGGACGATGTCGATGTCGTCGACCGGCAGGTCCAGATAGGCGCCGACCTTGGCCGGCACCCGATTGTCGTAGCGGTAGGGAACAGTGGCGCCGAACGCCCCGCCCCAGGCGTTGAAGGCCCAGTTCTGAACCCGCATCTCGCCGCCGCCGACCACGTAGACCGGTCCGTTGTCACGCATCCAGGCGCTGTCATTGGCGATCTGGTGCCAGACCATGTTGGCGTGGTCTGGGTCGCCGCCGACCCCTGTAATCGCCGCGCGGGCGTCGTCGCGAATTTTCGTTGAGTAGTGGAGGATGTGCAGGCGTTCGTACGCGACGATCACCGTGGCCATCCTGGCAAAGGCGGTTTCGTGGGCCTTTTCGTTGGGACCGGGCCATTGCAGCCAGATTGCCGCCTGGGGCTCCCATTCGGCCGGCACACGTTTGCTCATGGATTGCTCCCCCGCCGCCTCCATGACCGGCGCGGCATGGGCCCAGGCGGGAAGCGCCGTGGCCGCGAGCAGGCCGGTCAGCGCCCCGCGCCGGGTCAACGGCGCTCCGGTCGCGGTTTTCCTCGTCATGGGAAAATCGTATCATTTAGCGGCCCCCAACCCCTAGATCAATTCCACCGCCGGCCCTGGCGCGGCCCTGGCGCGGAAGTGACCGTATGGTGTTGGTGGCGAGGACGGCTCTTGGGTAGGCTGGTCGGGCGAGCGTAAGAGTGTGACGGCCACAGCCATCGAAACGAAGGAACCAACCCATGGGCCCACTGGAAGGCCGCACGGTGATCGAACTGGCGGGCATCGGGCCGGCGCCCATGGCCGGGATGATCCTCGCCGACATGGGCGCCACGGTCATTCGCGTCGAGCGGCCCGGCGCCGCCGACCCGGTGGCGGCCAGGGACGTGAGCTTCCGGGGCAAGACATCCGTGGTGCTGAATCTCAAGGACCCCCGGGGCGCCGATGTCCTGTTGCGCATGGTCGAGTACGCCCAGGTGCTGATCGACCCGTACCGTCCCGGCGTCTGCGAGAAGCTCGGCATCGGGCCGGAACCGTGCCTGGCGCGCAATCCGGCGCTCATCTACGGCCGCATGACCGGCTGGGGCCAGCATGGCCCCCTGGCCACGGCGGCGGGCCACGACATCAACTACATCGCCCTGACCGGCGCCCTGCACGCCATGGGCGCCAAGGGGGGAAAGCCGGTGCCGCCGCTGAACCTGATCGGCAATATGGGCGGCGGCATGTTGCTCGTCACCGGCATCCTGGCGGCGCTGCTCGAGACCCACCAGTCCGGCAAGGGCCAGGTGATCGACGCGGCCATGGTCGACGGCGCCGCCCAGTTGATGTGGATGTTCCCCGGCTTCCAGGCCAGCGGCCGCTGGGACGAGACCCGGCGCGGCTCCAACATGCTCGATGGCGGTGCCCATTTCTACAACACCTACGAATGCGCCGACGGCAAGTACGTGGCCATCGGCGCCATCGAGCCCCGGTTTTACGCCCTGCTGATCGACAAGGCCGGCCTCGATGCAGAGGACTTCGCCGACCAGCACGACAAGGCCCGATGGCCCGAGCTGAGCGATAAACTGGCCGAGGTCTTCAAGACCAAGACCCAGGCCGCCTGGTGCGAGATCATGGAAGGCAGCGATGTCTGCTTCGCCCCGGTGCTCAACTTCATGGACGCCCCAAGCCACCCCGCCAATGTGGCGCGTGGCACGTACATTGAGGTCGACGGCCTGACCCAGCCGGCGCCGGCGCCCCGTTTCAGCCGCACCCCAAGCGAGGTCCGCCACGGCGCCCATGCGCTGGGCGCCGATACCGACGACACTCTGGAGGCCATGGGATTCGAAGACGGCGAGATCGCCGACCTGCGCGCGGCCGGGGCCATCAGGTAGCAATTGATCAAACAGTTTGTAGACACAAGATGACTGAACAAATGAGCGTATACGACGTCATGCACAACTGCCGGGCCATGCGCCGGCTGTCATCGGAGCCGGTGCCCGAGGCGGTCCTGCTCAAGCTGGTGGCGGCGGCGACCCAGGCCGCCACCGGCAGCAACAAGCAGGGCGCCCGGTGGATTATCGTGCGCGATGAGGCACAGAAGAGGCGCATCGCCGATTTGAACCGGGCGGCGTCGGAAGAGCTGGTGAAGGGCCGCATCGCCGGCGCCGAGGCCCTGCCCCACCACGACGCGGCGCGGCGCGGGCGCATGCTCGACGCGGTGCTGTGGCTGGCCGAGCACATGCATGAGATTTCCACCCTGATGATCCCGTGCCACCAGTTCGCCGCGCCGCCCGCCGCGGACGACATGTGCGGCGCCCAGTCCTCAGTCTGGCCCGGCGTGCAGAACCTGTTGTTGGCGGCCCGCGCCGAGGGGCTCGGGGCGGTGCTGACGACCTATGGATTGTCCGACTACGACGCTTTCGCCAAGATCCTGGCCCTGCCCAGGGACCTGGCCGCCTTCGCGGTCATCCCAGTGGGATATCCCCTTGGCAAATTCGGTCCCGTGACCCGGCTACCGGTCGATCAGGTGACCCGCTTCGACCGTTGGTCGTAGAGCATCGCGGCCGAGAATGCCGTGAATTTTGCGGGCCAGAACGGACTTGTGGCACGGTTTGACGATGAGATCGAAATCCGATCCAATTCTGTTGAGATCGTTGACCGCATTGTCGGTATAGCCCGAGGTAAACAGAATTTTGAGATTGGGCCGGCGGTGCCGCGCCTCCTCGGCCAGATCCACGCCGCTCATGCCGCCGGGCAGAACCACGTCGGTATAGAGAACTTCGATTTCGGGCGTGTCATCGAGCATTTTCAAGGCCGATGCGCCGTCTCCAGCCCCCAGGGGCCGGTAACCGAGGCGTTCAAGTACATCGAAGTTGAGCTCCCGCAGGTCGGCGTCATCCTCGACGATCAGGACGGTTTCCCCCTTGCCATGGGGTTCGTCGTC
>JAYGEF010000157.1:0-6935 GCA_046582535.1 Alphaproteobacteria bacterium | reverse complement strand
CGGACGAAGCGGCGCGCCATGGCCATGGCCTGGTCGCGCAATTCGCCGTAGACCAGACGCTCGCCGATCTCGCCGCTGGAGGTGTAGAAATTGCAGCCGGTCTCACCCTTGGCCGCGTAGTCGAGGCCCTCGGTCATGGTCTCGAAGGTCGCTCTCTTCAAGGGCAGGTTGGCGTTGATCGTCGGTGTGGCGTCGAACATGCGTGGCAAACTTTACGAACGGGTCAGGGAAATTTCGGAGGGACGGGCCGGATCGAATCCGTTACCGCAGCGCGGACATAAAGCATTCGCGCATCGTTTTACAAGAACCATTTCGTATTTACCCCTGCTTTGTCACACACTCACCGAACAAACCTTTGCCACGCCATTTTATCGCGCGTCGTATATCGACGGTCAGAATTGTTCTTTTTCTGGCGTGGAAACTAGCTTTCCTGTCGGCCTCACCGGCCCCAATTCGCTATGGTTAAGTAAGAAATCGCATACGGTGACGGTTTGCACAACCAAAATAAGTCAACAAATTATTGATATCGCCGCAATTTAACCGAAATCCCCGGTAATCGCCGGATACGGCCACTTAAACAAAGAAATACAGCACGGGATCATGCTCACGAAACATTGCAGATTGTAATATATGCAAGTCTATTCCTTGTTGTTCTCGGTCATTACTTGCGGTGCCGAAGAATCTTATCGACCAATGCTAAATCGTCGGGCTTGTCCACGTCGATGGCGGCCTCGGCGAAAGGCATGGTGATCGCGGCGGCGGCCACATCGAGCCGCCTGGATGCTGCCGCAAAGGCCGCGGCCAGGGTCATGCCGCCGGCCATAAAGCGGATGACCGCCATGGGGCCGAAGGCCCGGAACAACCGCCAGGGATGCTTTCGGTGGATCTCCAGGCGGCGCCAGAAATCAACTGCCCGCGCCGCCCGGGGAGTCATCAGGGCAAACAGGTTGCAGCCCGAGTAGCGCTCGCCGCGGAACGGCAGGAAGGTCCGCTTGGTGTCGGGGTAATTGGCCAGAATGCACGAGGCTGACGCCAGGGCGACCGCGACGTCCGCCTCCGAGACCAGCGCCTCGTCACAGAAATGATCGACCATGGCCGGGCTCAACAAGGGATGATCGGCAGTGGTCACCAGCACCGGCCAGGGGTCGTCGAGATCATCGAGCGCCGCCAGGACACTGGCGCAAGGCGAGGCCGCGCTGGGTATTAAAGTGATGTTGCCCCGGGTCAGTCGTGCGGCCAGGTCGCTGTCGCGGTTGATAATGTCGGGGCTCTCGATGCTGATTGCCACGCGGCCCACATGAGGACTCTGGTCAAGGGTCCCGAGCACCCGTCCCAGCATGGTCTCGCCGGCCACGGGTACCAGGCATTTGTGGCTCAGATCATGGCCCGCGGCGACCGGGTCGCCAGCGCCCCGGCTTGCCGCCATGACCAGTACCGTGAACCGCCGGCGTGGATTCATGTCAGCGCCTTTTCATAAACCCGATAGGTCTTGTAGGGCCGCGCGCCGACCGCTTCGATGAGCCGCCGCATTGGCCGGTTGGTCTCCAGCACCCACGACATTTCCGCGCGCTTGAAGCCTTCGGCCATGAGTCGGCCGTGGACCGAGTCAATAACCGCGAAGGCCAGAGCGGCGCCCTGCCAGGTGCCGTGAAACTGCCGGCGCACGCCCATGAGCGGCACCCGGACGGTTTCCAGGGTGCCGACCTTGAGGCGCCACAACAGCTTGGCCCAGCCGAATGGCAGCAGGGCGCCGCCAAGATCGGCAATGGCTTCGTTGAGGTTGGGCAGGCTGACGGCCATGGCTGCCGGCTCGCCGTCTACCTCGGCGATGCACACCAGGCCGGGCCGGATCAGCGGCTTGAGCTCTTTGGCCAGATGCGCGACCTCGGCGGCGGTGAACGGCACGAACCCCCAGTTGCGCGACCAGGCGTCATTGAAGATATCGAGAATGATGCCGAGGTCGTTGCTGTAGCGCCGCTTGTCCAGGGGACGAAGGGTCACCGTGCCCGATTGGCCGAGCCGCTCGATCAACTGCCGGGGACCATCGGGCATGACCTGATGGGAGTCGTAGACATAGGCCAGCAGGTCCATGGCCTTGTCGTAGCCCTCGGCTTCGACGCGGTGACTGTAATAGGGCGGGGCATGGCCCATCATCATGGACGGCGGGGTATCGAAACCGTCCACCAGTAGCCCGGATTCATCGTTGATCGACAGACTGAAGGGGCCCCGGATGCGGCTCATGCCGCGCTCCCGAAGCCAGCATTCGGCGGCGCCGAACAGGGCCTGAAACACGGCGCCGTCGTCTTCGCCCTCGAGAAAGCCGAAGTGGCCGGTGCCGTCGTCATAGCGTTCGAGATGGGTGCGGTCGATCTGGGCGCTGATGCGGCCCACCGGTCGTCCCCCTGGGCTGTCGCCTCGGAAGGCCAGCCAATAGCGCGCCTCGCCATGGTCGAACCACGGGTTCTTGCGCGGGTTGAGATGATCACGGCGCTCCATGACCAGAGGCGGCACCCAGTTGGCATCGTTGTCATAGAGACTGAAGGGCACCCGGATGAAGCGGTCCATGGCGCCGGGGCCGGCCACGGCCTCGACGCGGATCGCGCCGCGCTCAGTTGTTGTCAATGGTATCCCCGGCGGCATCCCCGGCGACATCCCCAGCGGCATCCCCGGTGCTCAGATTCATGACCCAGGGGTAGCGCTCGCGCTCAGGCCCGGCATAGCCCAGGTTGGACACGGTGTCGCTGCGGGCCATAGCGGCGGCCTCGCCATAGAAGGTTCCCAGCACGTGGTCGAAGGCGAAACTGGTGATGCCGTAATTACCCTTTTCGCTGTGGAAGTGATGCAGCAGATGGAGCTTTTTGATGCGCCGCAGGAAGCCCCACTTGGGGGTATAGGCGAGGTGCTGAATACAGTGGCAGTACTCATAGAAACAGGTCACCGCCATGCCGGTTCCGAAGGCGGCGGCGGCCCCCGCCGGCCCGGCCAGCAACCAGCCGACGGGAAGCGTCACCATGGTGATGGTCGGCAGGGTGGTGTAGAGCGCGCCGAACAGCACGCCGAGGTCGTTGGGGTCCTGGTGATGGTCGTAGTGGATGCGCTTCCACACCGCCGCCGTAGCCGCCCGCTTATAAAGATAGCGCCCATGCAGCACATAGCGATGCAGCAGGTACCAGATAACCGGATAGATCACCACGGTGGCGACCATCGCCACGGCGAGACCGATTGGACGGTCGGTTCCCAGGGCGACGACGATCCCGGCCGCGACCACCGCCAGCACTACATAGGCCTGAATCGCCGGATAGGCGGCGTAAGCCCGGACCAGGTCACCCAGGGTCATTTTATCGAGATAATGTTTACGGCCGTCCCACAGCCCGCTACCAATCAACGCACCTGCCCTCCACCCTTGTCGGCGCGACAATACCGTTTTGGCAGGCGTCGGCGCAAGAGCGCCCGGCTTGTGCGCGGCGGCCCGGTTAGAGTACACAGAGCCGGCCAATTAGATGGTTGACCCATGATTCAACAAAGCCCGCCCGCTCCCGGCGCTGTTTCGACGGTGCGCCGCTGGTTTGATGACGGCGTCATGCGGCGTATCTTCCGCAATGCCGGCACCTTGCTCGGCGGCAAGGCGGTAAGCGCCGTGTTGGCCCTGGCCAGCCTGGCGGTGACCGCGCGCGGCCTCGGGCCCGAGCTGTTCGGCACCCTGGTTCTGATCCACACTTACGCCAAACTGATCGGCGGCCTGACTAAATTCCAATCGTGGCAGGCGGTTATCCGCTATGGCGCGGCGGCCCTGGAGCGCGGCGCCCCAGCCGAGGTCCAGGGGCTGATAAAATTCACCGCCCTGCTCGATCTCGCCAGTGCGCTTGTCGGTGTCGCAATCGCCATGGCGCTGGCGCCGGTGGTTGGTCGCTGGTTCGGCCTCGATGGCGACACCGTGAGCCTGGCGGTGATCTACAGCGCGCTGATCCTGTTCACCGCCAAGGCGACGCCGACCGGTGTTTTGCGGCTGTTTGACCGCTTCAAACTGATCGCTATTCAGACCACGTTTTCACCGGCCGCCGGCTTGGCCGGCGCCGCCATCGCCTGGTCCATGGGCGGCGGTCTCGAAGCCTTTCTTGTGGTCTGGTTCGTGGCCGGCGCCGTGGATGGCCTCAGCCTCGGCGTTCTGGGCTGCCGCGAGGTCGCCCGCCAGGGCCTGCTACGCGGCATGAATTGGTCCCTGACCAACTTGACCGCGCCCCATTCGGGAATCTGGAAATTTGTCTGGAGCGCCAACATCTACACGTCGCTCAACGCCGCCTCGAGCCATCTGGTCACCCTGGGCGTCGGCTGGTTGTTGGGACCCAGCGCCGCCGGGCTGTTCAAGATCGCCAATCAGTTCGCCAGCGTGCTGGTGGTGCCGGCGACCCTGTTGCGCCGGTCAATCTATCCCGAGCTCGCCAAGTTGACCGCGGCAGGCGCCGGCGGCGGCGGGGCCCGCGCCGTGCGCAAGATCGTGGCCCGCGCCGGCGCCGTAGCCGGCGCTGTCGCCGTCATCGCTGTCATCGTTCTTGCCGCGATCGGCCAGCCGCTGATCAGCCTCACGGTCGGCCACGCCTATCTTGGCGCCTATGGCGTGTTGGTCGTCCTGGCTGCGGCCACGGCGGTTTCTATATTCGGTGTCGCCCTCGATCCGGTTTTCTTCGCCATGGGCCGGCCTGACGTTATGCTGCGGGTCAGCGTAATCGTCGTGGCGCTCAATTTGGTATTGGTGGTTCTGTTCGCCGCCGAGTGGGGTTTGCTGGGAGTCGGTTGGGCGTCACTGGTCAGCACGGCAGTTGGTATCGGCGTATTGATCATGTTGGCACTGGGCCGATTGGCCAAGCGGGTGCGCAGCGAGGCCGCGGAAAATCAGGGGAGTTGATGGGGTGCCAGACATAATAAAGACGGTGATCCTGGCCGGTGGGCTGGGCTCGCGGCTGTCGGAGGAGACCGGGCTCAAGCCCAAGCCCATGGTCGAGATCGGCGGCCGGCCGATTCTCTGGCACATTCTCAAGACCTATGGCCATTACGGTCTCACCGACTTCACCATATGCCTCGGCTACAAGGGCTACGTCATCAAGGAGTATTTCGCCAACTACGTCCTGCACAATGCGGACGTCACCGTTGACCTGGCCGACAACAGCATCGCCTTTCACGGCAACCAGGCCGAACCCTGGCGGGTCACCCTGGTCGATACCGGCGCCGACACCATGACCGGCGGCCGCCTCAAACGGGTGGCGGATCATGTGGGTGACGGCGATGTCTTCTGTATGACCTACGGGGATGGCGTCGCCAATATAGACATCGCGGCGCTGCTCGATTTCCATCGCCGCCACGGCCTGCTCGCCACCATGACCGTGGTCCGGCCGCCAGGCCGGTTCGGCGCCACTGTCCTCGACGGCGACCGGGTCACCGCCTTTACGGAAAAACCCCATGGTGACGGCGGCCATATCAACGGCGGATATTTTGTGCTGTCGCCCCAGGTGTTCGATTACATCGCCGGTGATGACAGCTTCTGGGAGCGTGACCCGCTTGAGCGGCTTGCCGCCGAAGGCCAACTCGCGGCTTATCGCCACGACGGCTTCTGGTTGCCCATGGATACGCTGCGTGACAAGACGGTTCTGGACGACCTGTGGCAAGCCGGCGAGGCGCCCTGGAAAGTCTGGCCGTGACACCTGAGTTCTGGCGCGGCCGGCGGGTCCTGTTGACCGGTCACACCGGTTTCAAGGGGGCCTGGCTGGCCTTGTGGCTGGAACGACTGGGCGCCGAGGTCGGCGCCGTGGCCCTGGCGCCGGACACCGATCCCAGCCTGTTCGAAACCCTGGCGCCGTGGTCCGGGCTGGACGGCGCCGTGGGCGATTTGCGCGACCCGGCGGTCGCCGCCAAGGCGGTCGCCGATAGCCGGCCGGAGATCGTCTTTCATCTCGCCGCCCAGGCTCTGGTGCGACGCTCATACGCGGAGCCTGCGACGACCTTCGAGACCAACGTAACCGGCACGGTCAATCTGCTTGAGGCGGTACGCGCCGCGTCCACGGTGAAAGCCGTGGTGGTGGTGACCAGCGACAAGGTCTATGCCAACGATGGCGCCGGCCGGGCCTTTCGCGAGGACGACCCCCTGGGCGGCGGCGACCCCTATAGCACGTCCAAGGCGTGCCAGGATCTGGTCGCCGCCGCCTATGACAAGAGCTTCCTGGCGGCCCGGGGCATTCGTACCGGACGGGCCCGGGCCGGCAACGTTATCGGCGGTGGCGACTGGGCCGCCGACCGCTTGATCCCCGATTTCGTGCGGGCCATGGCCGCCGGTAAGGGAATCGTGGTCCGCAATCCCGACGCGACCCGGCCTTGGCAGCACGTGCTCGAGCCCCTGGCCGGCTACCTGGACTACGCCGAGGCGCTGACAATCGGCGACAGTGCGCCCGAGGCGCTGAACTTCGGACCCGGGCCCGAGGACATACAGTCGGTACGCCAGGTTGTCGAAGGTCTGGTCGAACGCTGGGGGCATGGCGCGGCCTGGCGTCACGAAAAGGACGGGCAAGTGGCCGAGGCCGCGCTGCTGACCCTGGATGCGACCCGCGCCGCGGAGACGATTAGCTGGCGGCCCCGGCTTGATCTCCGCGACGCCCTCGACTGGACCGTGGCGTGGTACCGGGCGGCGGCGGCCGGCGACGACATACGCACCCACAGTCTCGACCAGATCGCCCGTTACGAGGAGCTCGCGGAATGATTTTCACTGAGACCAACCTCGCCGGCGTGATGATCATAGACATCGAGCGGCTGACGGACGATCGCGGATTTTTCGCCCGCGGCTTCTGCGCCGAGGAATTCGCTGGCCATGGCCTGGCGGCCGACTTCGTCCAGACCAATATCGCCCACAACGCCGGGCGCGGCACGCTTCGCGGCATGCACTATCAGGC
>JAYGEF010000133.1:0-3303 GCA_046582535.1 Alphaproteobacteria bacterium | reverse complement strand
GCCGATGGTCCGTCCTTGGGCGTCGCGCCTTCGGGCACATGGATATGAATATCGATGGTCTCGAATACGGTGGGCTTGATACCGAACACCGTCGACCGCGAGCGCACATAGCTGTCCGCCGCCTGGACTGATTCCTTCATGACTTCGCCCAGCTTGCCAGTGTTCATCATCTTACCCTTGCCGGGAATGACCACCGCTTCGATTGTCAACAGTTCGCCGCCAACTTCGGTCCAGGCCAAACCCGTGGTGACGCCAACCAGATCCTCAAGCTCCGCCTCACCGTAGCGATAGCGGCGCACACCGGCAAATTTTGCGAGATTTCGCGGTGTGACGCGAATCGATTCGATCTTCTTGACGAGGATATCCCTGACCGCCTTGCGGGTCAGATTGGCGATTTCACGCTCGAGATTACGAACCCCGGCCTCACGCGTGTAATAGCGAATGAGATCGCGCAGGGCTTCCTCGGAAATCGACCATTCACCCTTTTTCAGGCCGTGCGCCGCAATCTGCTTGTCGACCAGGTGACGGATCGCGATCTGGACCTTTTCGTCCTCGGTGTAACCGGAGATACGGATCAGTTCCATGCGGTCGAGAAGCGCCCGGGGAATCCGCGTGGTGTTAGCCGTGGTGACGAACATAATGTCCGAGAGATCGTAATCGACTTCGAGATAGTGATCGGCGAAGGCGCTGTTCTGCTCGGGATCGAGAACCTCGAGCAGAGCCGATGACGGGTCGCCGCGCCAGTCAGCCCCAATCTTGTCGACCTCATCGAGCAGGAACAGAGGATTCGACTTCTTGGCCTTCTTCATGGACTGGATGATCTTGCCCGGCATGGAGCCAATGTAGGTGCGCCGGTGGCCGCGAATTTCGGCCTCGTCGCGGATGCCGCCCAGAGACATGCGGACAAAATTGCGCCCGGTCGCCCTGGCGATTGACTTGCCCAGGGACGTCTTGCCCACACCAGGCGGGCCGACCAGACACAGAATTGGGCCCTTCAGCTTGGTGCTGCGGGTCTGGACGGCAAGATACTCAAGGATGCGCTCCTTGACCTTTTTGAGACCGTAATGATCGTCGTCCAAAATTTGCTCGGCCAAAACCAGGTCCTTCTTGACCCGGCTGCGTGACTTCCAGGGGATCGACAGAATCCAGTCGAGATAGTTGCGCACCACGGTGGATTCGGCGGACATGGGGCTCATGCTGCGAAGTTTCTTGACCTCGGCCATGGCCTTTTCGTTGGCCTCCTTTGAAAGCTTGGTCTTCTTGATCCGCTCTTCGAATTCGCCAGCCTCGTCGCGGCCTTCCTCCGTTTCGCCCAACTCCTTCTGGATCGCCTTGAGCTGTTCGTTGAGGTAGTACTCGCGCTGGGTCTTCTCCATCTGGCGCTTGACCCGGTTGCGAATCTTCTTCTCAACCTGGAGAACCCCGATCTCGCCTTCCATGAACGAGTAAACCCGCTCCAACCGTTCCGCCACCGAGCCGATTTCCAACAATTCCTGCTTCTCGGCCACCCGCACGGTGAGATGCGACGCCACCGTATCGGCGAGCTTGCTGGAATCATCGATCTGGTTGAGTGACACCAGAACTTCCGGCGGGATTTTCTTGTTGAGCTTTACGTACTGCTCAAACTGCGAAATGACCGAGCGCGCCAAGGCCTCAACTTCGGGCGCGTCGCCTTCTTCCTCATCAATGGTAATGGCTTCGGCCTGAAAGAAATCCTCAGTATCCTTAAAGCTTTTGATCTGCGCCCGGGCGCCGCCCTCAACCAATACCTTGACCGTGCCGTCGGGTAGTTTGAGCAATTGCAGAACCGTTCCGATGGTACCAACCCGGTGAATGTCATCGACCCCCGGATCGTCCTGAGCGGCGTCCTTCTGAGCAACAAGCAGAATTTGCTTGTCGTCCTTCATGACGTCTTCGAGGGCACGCACGGATTTTTCGCGCCCGACAAACAGGGGCACGATCATGTGGGGAAACACCACGATGTCACGGAGGGGAAGGACCGGATAAGCGGAACCGACGGGTTTTTCCAAGACGCTACCTCAAATCTGCATAGCCGCGTGGCGCCGCGGCCGGAATAAATTCAAATCGCTGGGCCGCCAAAGACGTGGGGCCGACGCACGATGCATTCAAGGGACAAAAGACCAGCCGTGCAAGCCCGCAAGGCTACTCTATCACGAAGCGCTCGATTCCCGTTCCTCGGGCTGATCGGCATAGATGAGCAGTGGCGGAATTCGCCCCTCGACGACTTCGCGGTTGATCACCACCTCTTCGACCCCGTCGTAGCCCGGAAGTTCGAACATGGAATCGAGCAAAATGTCCTCGAGAATGGAGCGCAGGCCGCGGGCCCCGGTCTTGCGGGTGATGGCCTTGGCGGAAATTCCCACCAGAGCATCGTCCGAGAACGTCAGATCCACGTCCTCCATCTCGAACAGCTTCTGGAACTGCTTGATAAGGGCATTCTTGGGCTTGACCAAAATTTCGATGAGCGCCTCTTCGTCGAGATCCTCAAGGGTGGCCAGCACCGGCAAGCGACCGACAAATTCCGGGATCAGGCCAAACTTGAGCAGATCCTCGGGTTCGACACCGCGCAGAATTTCACCGGTTTTGCGTTCGTCCGACGAGCGTACATCGGCGCCAAAGCCCATGGACGTGCCCCGGCCACGGGCCGCGATAATTTTCTCAAGGCCGGAAAAAGCGCCGCCGCAAATGAATAGAATATCCGTGGTGTCGACCTGGAGGAATTCCTGCTGGGGATGCTTCCGGCCACCCTGGGGCGGCACCGAGGCAACCGTACCCTCCATGATCTTGAGCAGGGCCTGCTGCACCCCCTCTCCCGACACGTCGCGGGTGATCGAGGGATTGTCGGACTTGCGGGAAATCTTATCGACCTCGTCGATGTAGACGATGCCGCGCTGGGCCCGCTCGACATTGTAGTCGGCGGCCTGCAGCAGCTTGAGAATGATGTTTTCCACATCCTCGCCCACATAACCGGCTTCGGTCAGGGTCGTCGCATCGGCCATGGTGAACGGCACGTCGAGGATACGGGCCAGGGTCTGCGCCAGCAGAGTCTTGCCGCAACCGGTTGGGCCGAGCAGCACGATGTTAGACTTGGCGAGTTCGACGTCGTTGGACTTGGCGCTGTGGTTGAGGCGCTTGTAGTGGTTATGAACCGCCACCGACAACACCTTCTTGGCATGGAACTGGCCAATTACATAGTCGTCGAGAACCTGACAGATATCCATCGGCGTCGGCGCCCCGTCACGGGACTTGACCAGGGTGTTCTTGTGCTCTTCACGGATGATA
>JAYGEF010000105.1:0-4558 GCA_046582535.1 Alphaproteobacteria bacterium | reverse complement strand
GGTCGAGACGGCGGTAGATCGCCAGGGCCTCCTCGAAGGCGGCGAGGGCCTTGTCGAGGTTGTGCTGGTTGGCGTGGACATTGCCCATATTGCCGAGGAAGGCGGCGACAAAGGGGAGGTCTTGCTGCTGGCGGCTCTGGGCGAGGCCTTTAGTAAAGGCCCTCGCGGCCGCGGCCAGATCGCTGGTGCTGAGCTGGGCGATGCCGAGGTTGAGACGGGCCGCCAGCGTGGGGATCTGGTCGATGGAGCGCTGGTAAGCCTCGGCGGCTTCGCGGTAGCGGCCCTGGTCAAAATGGGCCTCGGCTTGCGCGAAGAGCCGACCGGCCGCGCCGTCGGTCGGTGCCTCGGCGGCAAAGCCGGCCGCGGTGGCCCTGGGGGCGATGACTCCGCTGGGCCCTTCGAAGGACTCGAGCCGTGGCGGGGCGTCGGCGCAGGAGAAGCATAGCGCGAGGGTGGCAAAAAGCGGTGCGGCCAGCCGGTGTTTAGATCCGAATGTGGGGAAGGGATTATTCATCGCCGCTCAGGGGGTGGTGGGCTGGACCAGGTGCAGAATCTGGTTGGCCGCCACCGCGCTAAGGTGCTGGAGCTGGCCATCCGGCCAGCGGATTTCAAGGTCGACATGGGTCGCCGTGCCGAGGCCGAAGTGGAGCCGCGGGTCGTGGCTGGACAGATAGGAGCCGCCCGACTGGCGCTCGCGGATCTGGGTGGTTGCGGCGAACGTCGCCTTTACTACCGCGCCCAGGGCGTCGCGGTGCACGGCGCCGATTAGTTCGACGATGAGCCAGTGCCGCTGGTTGCCGCCGTCGTTGCGCAAGAGTCGGGGCGGGTCGGCGACCCCGTTGACCAGCAGATCGAGGTCCCCGTCGTTGTCGTAGTCGGCTACCGCGGTGCCGCGACCGACATTTTTGACCGCGAAACTGGCGCCCGCCTGGGCCGAGATATCGGCAAAGCCAGTGCCGCCGTCGTTGCGCAGCAGCTGGTTGGTCTGGTAGTAGGAGAGGGTGGCGGTGGTGTCGATCTCGTCCATCAGATCGAGGACGTGGCCATTGGCGACGAAGAGGTCTAAGTCGGCGTCGTTGTCGTAGTCGAGGAATTTGATGCCGAAGCCCAGCGGGTCGTAGGTGGGTGCGGCAAGGCCGAGTCGGTCGACGACATCGACGAAGTAGCCCTCGCCGCTATTGCGGTAGAGGGTATTGGTCTCAAAGCCGAAATTGGTGACGAAGATGTCCTGGTGCCCGTCGTTGTCGTAGTCGCCGAAATCAACGCCCATCCCGGCCTCGGCGCGGCCGTCCTCGTTGTAGCGAGTGCCGGCCTGCAGGCCGATTTCAGCAAAGCTGCCGCGCCTATTCTCGTAGAGGAAATTCATCATGCCGTCGTTGGCGACGTAGATGTCGGTGTCGCCGTCCCAGTCGAAGTCGGATAGCGCTACGCCCAACCCGCGACCCTCTAGCTCGATTCCCGCCGCCCGGGTGACGTCGGCAAAGCCGGTGCCGTCGTTGCGGTAGAGGATATCGCCGAGCGGTTGGTAGGCCTGGGGCCGACAGTAGGTGCGGATCTTACCCTCCTTGCAGATGATATTGCGGTCGAGATCAAAGTCGACGTAGTTGGCGACATAGAGGTCGAGATCGCCGTCGAGATCAAAGTCGAGGAAGGCGGCTGAGGTACTCCAACGCGGGTCGCCGACGCCGGTGGCGGTAGTGATATCGACATAGCGGCCCCCGTCGTTGCGATAGAGGGCATTGGAGCCGAAGTTGGTCAGGTAGAGGTCCTGGTCACCGTCGTTGTCGAAGTCGGCGGCGGCCACGCCCATGCCATAGCCCGGGTCGGCGGCGCCGGTGGTGGCGCTGTGATTTGAAAACGTGCCATCGCCCTGGTTGCGATAGAGCTGATTGACGGGTAGCGAGTTGGGGGCCAGGCCCTCGAGATAGCTGCCGTTGACCAGGTAGATATCTTGCCAGCCGTCGCCGTCGTAGTCAAAAAAGGCCGATCCGGGGCCGAAGGTCTCAACGTAGTAGTAGTGTCCCGAAAAACCGTTGTAGTGCACAAAGTCCAGGTCGGCGTCGACCTCGGCGTAGTGGATGGGCGCGATGGGCGCGTCGGGCGCGGGCGCCGGGCCGCAGGCGACGAGTAGCAGGGCGAGGCAGGTGCAGAGGTGGGGCATCGGCGGTTTAGCGTGGACCGAGGAGAGTGGCGAGGAATAGGCCCAGGCAGAGCCAGCCCAACAGCGTCTGCAGGGCCGCGAGCAGACGGGCGAGGCCACCGGTCGCGTCGGCGGTGGGCGGCACCGTGCGCAAGAAGGTCAGGACACTGTAGTAGAGGCAGGCGCCGAGCGAGACGGGCTGGCCCGGGACGAGGCGGTAGAGCAGGGCAAAGGCCAGCACGCAGTCGGCGGCGAATAGCCCGAGGCGGCCGAGGTCGGTGCCATAGGCCGTGGTCAGACGCCATAGCTGGAGCCCATACCATTCGGGCGCAGTCCAGCCGAGGGCGCGGCGCCGTTGCTCCATCCCCGCGGCAAAACAACTGCGGGCGTCGGCGGTCAAACCCCGAGCCTGGAGCTGGTGGCGGAGCCGGGCATAGACGGGTTCGAGGTCGCGGCCGGTGGTGTCGTCGCTGGCCAGGCGTCCCGCCAGCTGGGACCAGCGGAAGAGCAGGTGGGTAAAATCGGCGCGTTGCAGGTAGACCCGCGCGGTGTCGGTCAGGGTCGAATCGGGATTGACGATGGCGCGTTCCCCTGCGGGGGGCAAGAGGTCGAGCCTGGGGCCGCGGCTGTGGCGGAGGTCGAGCGTGCTCTTGAAATAGGCATTGAGATCTAACGCGGCGTGGAAGCGGGCGCCGGTGAATTCGGCGGCTTTTTTGAAACGGCTGTCGGCGAAGGTGACGGGTTGGCGGAAGACCGCGTGGGCGAAGCGGGCGGGGTGGACGAAGGTGATATGGCGAAAGGTCGCCGGGCCGGAAAAGACTGCCTGGTTAAATGAAATCTCACCTCGGCTGCGGGCGTTGTCGAAGTCGAGTGCTGCGTCAAAGCGCGCCTGCCAGAAGCGGGTGCGCTGCACGAAGCGGGCGCCAGCGAAGGTGACATCGCCGCGCCAGCGGGTGTTTTTGAAGTTGGCGATATCCTCGAAGAAGGCGTCGCGAAAATCGGCGTCGGCGCCGAAGTGGGCGCGTTCGAAATAGACGCCCGCCGCAAAGCGAGCGTGGGCGAAGGCGACGGCGGCAAAGTGCGCCTCGATAAAGGAGGTCGTCTGGGCGAAAGTGCTGCCGCTGAAGTCGGCGCGGCCAGCGAAGGTGGTCTGTTTGAAGCTGGTGTGTTTGCGCGAGGCGCTCTGCACGAGGTCGAGGTCGCCGGCGAAGTGCGCTTTTAATGCGGAGAGGCCGCCGCGGAATTCGGTGTTTTCAACGCGCACATTGGCGGCGAAAACGATATTGTTGAGCGCGACTTCGCCGAGGAAGACCACATCGGCGAAGAGCAGGCGGGCGCGCACGGTGTCGAGCTGGGCGGTGGGGGCAAAGAGCGGGCCGCGGACGACTTTGTCGCGGTATTCGAGTGCGGTGCCCGCCGGCGCCCGGCGCAGCGCGGCGAGCAGCTCGGGCGCGGCGATAAGGCCATAAGTCCGCCCCTTGATGGTCGTATCGCCGCGAGCGGGCGCCTGGGCGTCGAGCTGGACGGCGGCGATCAGCAGCAGGCAGGGGAGCAGGGCGTGGATGCGCATCGGTGGCTAACCTCCGCGCTGGCGGAGTTGGTCGGCGCGGGCGCGGTGCGTTCCGCTGCGCTGGCTATCGCCCATTTTGTCATAGGCGTCGCTCAGATACATATGGACCCGGGCGTTACTGGGGTCGAGATCGGCGACCTGGAGATAGGCGGCGACCGCCTGCTCGGGTTGGCCGAGCCGCATGTGGGCGACGCCGAGGTTCATCAGGGCTTCGCCGTAGTCGGGGCGCATAGCGGCGGCGCGGGCGAAGCGGGTGGCGGCCTCGGCCATATGGCCCTGGCGGGCTTCGACGAGCCCCAGCCCGTAGGCGGCCTCGGCGAGGGAATCGTCGAGCACCAGGGCCATCTCGAGCTCGGCCCGCGCGGCGTGGAGCCGCACCTGCTTGAAGTAGACCATCCCCAGCCGGATGCGGTTGATCGGGTCCTGCACGTCGAGGTCGACGGCCCGCCGCAGCTCTTCGGCGGCCTCGGCCAACTCGCCCTTCCAAGCGAGGAGGATCCCCAATCCACTGTGGGCGTCTTTGAGTTCGGGGTTGAGCTCGAGGGTGTTGCGGTAGGCGACCAGGGCTTTCTCGTACTGGCCGCGCAGCGCGAGGTTAAGGGCCATATTATAGCGCGCTGTCGCCGGCCCAATGGCCACTGTGCCACCGGTGGGGGAAGTGATCTCCGAACCGATACCGCGCTTTTTCTGCCGCAGGATCTCCGACCGTCGGAGGGCGTGTTGACCCTCCTCGCGGCGCCCGAGCCGCAGATAGACTGCGGCGAGGTTGGAGTGGATTTGCGGCGAGTGCGGGGTGAGCGCGGCGGCCTTTTCGAGGTTTGTCAGCGCCGCCTCGAAACGCCCCTGGC
>JAYGEF010000095.1:0-1982 GCA_046582535.1 Alphaproteobacteria bacterium | reverse complement strand
AAATACGCTGTTGGCGGGTTTCACATTCTACTCCCTAATGCCTCGGCCAGACCGAATGGTGGAGATTGATGACATAGGGATGTCTGTGGCGCAACGGCGCGTGGTGGTGAGCATGGCTGTGGGGCTCGCCAATCTCGGCGTCGCCATGGTCGTGGTCGTGATCATGGTCGTGACGGTGGTGCTCGTCGTGGACATGAAGGTGCTCGTGCGCCATGGCCTCGTGGTGATGCGCCAACACCGCGTCATCGCGAGCCGGCCACAGCAACAGCGCCGCCACCGTACCGGCGAGAGCGATCAGCACCAGCACCACCAGGGCCGTCGCCATGCCGAACGCACCACCGAGCCAGCCGGCCAGGGGGTAGCCGATCAGCCAACAGGCATGGGACAGGGCAAATTGCGCCGCATAGATCGCCTGCCGATCGCCATCATCAGCGGAGCGCCGGAGCAGCCGCCCCGCCGGCGTCTGCACCAGGGACGAGCCGATGCCGAGAACCAGCCACACCGCCATCAGAGTCGGCAGGTCGTCAATGGCCAGGCCGAGCAACAGGCCGCCGCCGAGCAGGCCGCCACCGGCCACCATGAAGGGCCGGTCGGGCATCCGATCGAGCAGGCGAGGCAAGACCAGGGCAACCATCATGGAGCCGGCCCCGGCGGCGGCGAATGCCAGGGCCGTATCGCTCTCATTGCCACCAAGACGGTCGCGCACGAAGACCACCGTATTGACGATGACCATGGTCCCCGCCGCCGACACCGCCAAAGACAGGGCGAGCAGGCCGCGCAGCCGTGGGGTCTTCAAATAGGCCAGCGTACCGAAACTCAGATTATGCACTATGCCGGTACGCTCCACGGTGGCTGTGGATGCGGGCAGCGTCACCGAAAGCAGCAGCAGCGCCGAAACCAGGAAGGCCGCGGCATTGGCCACGAACAAGCCGTGATAACTCATGACCAGAAGCGCGGCGACGGCAAAGGTCGGGCTGAGCAGATTTTCCAGGTCGTAGGCGAGCCGCGACAGGGACAGGGCGCGGGTGTACTGAGCCTCGTCCGGCAGCACGTCCGGGATGGTCGCCTGGAAGGTCGGCGTGAAACCAGCCGAGCAAGCGCTGAGCAAAAATATCAGCCCGTAGATCTGCCAGACTTCGGTGACGAACGGGAAGCAGGCAATGGCCCCGGCGCGGGCCACATCGAGGGCGATGAGCAGCCCCCGGCGCGGCAGGCGATGGGCAAAGCCGCCGACCGCCGGCGCGATGACCACATAAGCCACCATCTTGAGGGCCAGCGCCGTGCCGAGAACCAAACCCGCGTCGCCGCCGGCCAGATCATAGGCGAGCAGCGCCAGGGCGATAGTCGCCAGACCGCTGCCGGCAAGGGCGATGACATGAGCGGCGAACAATCGGCGGTAGATGGCATTGGCGAACGGCGACATCAGGGAAGTCTAGCAGCCGTTATGGTCTAGTGGCGAAGAAAGCCGCGGGATAACGGGTCATGGTCCTACCCGGCTTGCGCCGCCATCATGGATACGGCATCGTCCATTGTGACCACCGGAGCGAAGGAAACCATGGCGACACCCCTGCCCCACGACGATGCCACCTGCGGCTGGTACCGGGCTCTGCCCGAGCCCGAGCCGGCACGGCGTATCAGCGGCCATGAGCACGCCGACTGGGTGGTGCTGGGCGCCGGCTTTACCGGCCTGGCGGCGGCGCGGCGGCTGGCCGAGCTGCGGCCCCATGACCGCATCCTGCTGATCGACGCCCAGCGGGTCGGCTACGGCCCGTCCGGACGCAACGCCGGTTTCATCCTCGAGACGCCGCACTACACCGAGGGCTGGCCTTTGGAGCGCAGCCAGCGCCTGCTGCGTATCTTCGGTGCCGGCGCTGAATACCTGCGCGAGACCGTGCGCGCGCACCAGATCGAATGCCAGTGGCGCGAGGCCGGCCAGATCAAGGGCGCGGTCGGCCATGCGGCCACGCCCTATCTCGACGGCT
>JAYGEF010000390.1:0-5596 GCA_046582535.1 Alphaproteobacteria bacterium | reverse complement strand
AACTTTGATGCCGCCTTTACCAACGCATACAGCCCAACAACGCAGGACGCCGTGTAGCCCATGAGCACTGCGAGCGGTTCGAAAGGAGACGCGGTCTGGCTGCTGCAAACCACACACTCTCCTCCTTGGCGCGAGTACGACTCGGTCATCGAGGCCATGAAGATGGAACACACCATCGCGGCGCCCGCCGACGGCCATGTGGAGAGCTTCCGCTACAGCCCGGGTGACCAGGTCGACGAGGGCGCCGAACTTATGACATTCATTGCCGAAGAGGACGTTTGATATGGCGATGCCGGACACGGTCACTGTCGTGGACGTAGGGCCGCGGGATGGTTTGCAGAATGAGCCGGTGGCGATTTCAACGGCCGTCAAAGTCGAACTCATTGACCGTCTTACCGCCGCCGGACTGCCCGCCATCGAGGCCGCCAGTTTCGTCTCGCCGAAAGCCATACCGAAGCTGGCTGATGGCGCCGATGTCATGGCGGGAATTACTAAAAAACAATCAGTTAGGTATCCTGTTTTGATACCCAACATGAAGGGATTTGAGGCGGCCGTGGCGGCCGGCGCCGATGAGGTGGCGGTGTTTGGCGCGCCGTCGGAGGCCTTCTCGCTCAGAAACATCAACTGTACCGTGGCGGAAAGCTTTGACCGATTTCGCCCGGTCTGTCAGGCGGCGGTCATACAGGGCGTGGCGGTACGGGGTTATATCTCCTGCACCCTGGGATGCCCCTATGAGGGGGACATCGCGCCCGAGGCTGTCGCCGAGGTCGCCCGCGAGCTGTATGCCATGGGGTGCTTCGAGATATCTCTCGGCGACACCATCGGCGTTGGCACGCCGGCCCGGGCCCGGACCATGTTCGAAGCGGTCGCTGAAGAGGTTCCCATCGAGCACCTCGCGGCCCACTTCCACGACACCTACGGCCAGGCCCTGGCCAATCTTTTGGCGGTGCTGGAAATGGGTGTTTCCGTGGTCGATAGTTCGGTGGCGGGGCTGGGGGGCTGTCCCTTCGCGCCGGGCGCCACCGGCAATGTAGCGACCGAGGACGTGGTCTATATGCTGCACGGCCTCGGTATCGGGACCGGCGTCAATCTTGACGCCCTGGTGGACGCCAGTTGGTTCATCAGTGATGCCCTGGGCCACGAGCCGGCATCGAAAGTCGCCCGCGCTTTCCGCGCCCGGCGGCATTGATTGCGCCGGTAGTTAACCGGCTTTTACAACTCCCGGCGTATTCCTGACCGTGGTGGACCAGCGTTTGCCGGCCCGCCACAGGACATTCTCAATTTGACAGCCGCGCATCGTCGCGTGGCGTGGACAGGCGTATGGACGAGCAGGTAAAGCGCAAGGCCGAGATCATCGAACCCCCTGAAAGCCGGGTAAAGCTGCGCGCGGACTTCGACGGTTTCAAAATTGATGAGGCGGCGTTGGCGCGGGCCGAGATTGTAATTGAGTCCATGGGTAACGATTACCTGGCCAGGGCCGCCGATGAGATTCGCAATCTCGACGATCTATACGCGGCGGCGCTGGGCACTGATGGCAACCGCGACGAGATGATCGGTGAGGTCGCCATTATCGCCCATAACCTCATGGGCAACGGCACCAGCTTCGGCTACGACCTGATGACCGCCATTGGCGCGTCCCTATACGATTTCTGCCGGTCCGCCGACACCATCGGAAACGCCCAGTTCGACGTCATCAGGGTCCATATTGGCGCGCTGAAAGTAGTCGTCGATGGAAACCTCAAAGGCGACGGTGGGGAGCGTGGCGCGGAAATGGTCGCCATGCTCCAGCGCGCGGCTCGGCTCCGTCAGGCTTAGAGCCAGCCAGGGAAAACAATAGCCACCACATAAACGCAAATTTTACCAATTTGGCCCCTAAATAGGCGGTCAATGCGATTCAACCGTGCGACGGATTCGCCCAACGGGTTTTCCGTCGCCAAGTTTCGGGGCTTCATGGCTGATACGTCGCTTACCGATCTGACCGTCCTGATCATCGAGGACAATGAACATGCCCTCGGGCCGCTCATGCACATGGTGCGCGATTTCGGCGTGCGCTCGGTGGTCACGGCCGATGGCTGCGACGACGGTATTACAGTCGTATGCGACAAGCCCGTGGATATGATTATCAGCGATTACGGGACTGGTCCGCTCAATGGGCTTGAGTTCGCCCGTCGCCTGCGGCGCGGCAAAGAGGGGCCCCATCGGGCCATTCCGATCATCATGCTGGCGGCGCCCGAGGAGCAGGCCATGGCTCACCAGGTCAGCGAGATCGGCATCGACGAGTTCCTCTGCAAACCGGTGTCGCCCAGTTCGCTCCATTCCCGCATGCTGGCAATTGCCACAAGACCTCGCGAGTTCGTCGACACCGAGGCCTACACGGGACCCGACAGGCGCGAAACTCCGCGCGAGCCGAAAGTGGATGATACCGAAGACGATCAGACCGGCGCGGCCGCCATGCCCCGCGCTGCGACGCCGGTTACAACGCCGGCGCCGTCGAAAGTTTTTCTGCAAAGCGCCCATCATGATGTGGAAGCCATTGTCCGGGCCTATGACGAGGCCATCGACAATCCCGGTGGCCGGCGCCGAGCGGTGCGCCTTATCGGCACACTTGCCGATATCATTGGCGGCCAGGGCCGTCGCTCGGGCTATCCGTTGATGAGCGAGATCGCCGAACTGCTATGCGACTATTGCCGCGATAAACCGGAGCCGTCGTCCCATCAACTCGACGTCATCAAGGCCCATGCGAATGCCATGGCGGCGGTGGTCGATGACGATCTCTCCGGCGAGGGCGCGGCAATCGGCAAAGCGCTTTTGATTCTGCTGCGTGTCAGCGGCAAGCCGCAGGACGAAGCCACGCGGCCCCCGGGCTTGCGTCGGCGCAACGGCCTGTCCGGTCGTGGTCTTTCCGGTGGCGGGCCGTCAGGCGGCGGTTTGTTCAGCGCGGCGGCGTTGGTAACACCGGTTTAATTACCGCTGCCCGTTCCACCGAAGGCGGGGCGCAAATGTAATTTAAGCCAGATTTATCCGCATGTGTTCGCGGGCAACGAAAGCGCCCGACCATAATTTTCGGTCCTCGATTTCGACCTGCTCCATGAAGCGGTCCTCGTGATCCGGGTCATGGTGGAAGATCGCCAGGCTCTTGACGTTGGCGGCCTTCGACAGGCGCACGGCCTCCTGCCATGTGGAATGAACCCAACCGATCTTGCTGGCGAATTCCTTATCCGTGTAGGTGCAATCGTTGATCAACAGGTCCGTGCCTTCGATCAGGCCGAGAATGTTCTGGTCGGGCTGGCCGATGATGTGTTCGGTGTTGGTAACATAGCACATGGATTTACCGTCATATTCGATGCGATATCCTGTGGCGCCGTCCGGGTGGTTGAGTTCAACCGACCTGATCTTGATCTTGGGGTTGACCGACAGGTTGAACGAATCGCCGGCATTGAAATCTTCGAAGGACTCGGCAGTGTGCATGGCGTCGAGCGGCACCGGGAACGTCGGTGTGGTCATCTGGCCGGCGAGCACGTTGCGCACGCCACCGAACTTCGACAGATGCCCGGCCATGATGGTGAACGAGCAGTCGCGGCGAAATGCCGGCGAGAAAAAGGGAAAGCCGTTGATGTGGTCCCAGTGAACATGGGACAGTAAAATGGTCGCATGATTGACGTTCTTGCGTACCAGCCAATGGCCGAGATTACGGATGCCGGTACCGGCGTCGAGGATCATCCGGGTGCCGCCACAGGAGACTTCAACGCAACTGGTATTGTCACCGAATGCGAGATGATTCGGTGACGGGCAGGCGATGCTGCCCCGGGACCCCCCAGAACTTGAGCTTACATCCCATTCAACGACCTTTGGTCGATCCGACTCGGAACTACTTTCCCCGAAACTTAAATACCGTACTATCGAGCGGAGTCAAACTTCTGCGTGGGATTCTCGAGTCTGTCGCCTTGTCCCCGCACTGACTTCATAGGTTGTTTTGATGGCCAAACCGCGGAACGTTTTGTTTGTTACCCCTGACCAGTGGCGCGCTGACTGCCTGTCGCTTCTAGGCCACCCGACCGTTCGCACCCCTCATCTTGACGCTCTCGCCGCCGATGGCGTGCTGTTCGCCAATCACTTCGTCCAGTGCGCGCCTTGCGGCCCGAGTCGGGCGTCGCTGTTGACCGGCACCTATATGATGAACCATCGCTCGCGGCGCAACGGCACGCCGCTGGACAACCGGTTGACCAATCTGGCGCGCGAGGTGCGCGAGGCGGGTTACGACCCATCGTTGATCGGCTACACCGACACCAGCCTGGACCCCCGCGCCAGCGGTGACGAGGCGCCGGTGTTGGGCCAGGGCTATGAAGGCCTACTGCCCGGCTTCACGTCGCTGGCAGGGGTGCCGACCCATCCGGACGCCTGGGTCGATTATCTTGCGGCCAAGGGCTATGAGGTCACCGAGAAGCCGTTTGACATGTATGGTCCCCTGGACAGCCATTGGGCGGTCGGCGGTTTCGGCCCGTACGACGCGCCGGCGCGCTACAGCGCCGAGGACAGCGATACCGCGTACTGCACCGACGTCGCCATGGACTACATGGCCGATCAGGGCGAGACGCCCTGGTTTCTTCATGTGTCCTATCTCAGGCCCCATCCGCCCTACATTGCGCCCGAGCCGTACAATCGTATGTACGACCCGGCGACCGTGCCGGCGCCGCGCCGGGCGACGACGCCTGCGGACGAGGCCGCTATCCATCCCTTCGTCGGCCTCGACGACAACAGCGTTCGTTATGTCGGCGATATGAGTGATGACGATTTGGCCAAACTGCGCGCCACCTAAAACGGCCAGATCACCGAGGATGACGACAATATCGGCCGCCTCGTGGCGGCCCACAAGGCCGGCGGCCAGTACGACAATTCCCTGATCGTCATTACCAGCGACCACGGCGACACCATTGGCGACCATTGGGTGGTCGGCAAGGCAAGCTATTACGACAGCGCCTACCACGTGCCCTTGATCGTCCGTGCACCCGGCGCCGAATGGGACGCTGGCCGGGGCACGGTGGTCGATGCCTTTGCCGAGAATATCGACATCATGCCGACGATCCTCGATCTCATGGGTCTCCCTGTGCCGGTGCAATGCGACGGCTATTCCCTGCGTGGTTTTCTCGACGGCGGCACACCGGCGCGCTGGCGCGATGAGGTGCATTGGGAGTTCGACTTCAGCGAGGTCGATGACGACACGCCGGAAACCACTCTCGGCGTCGGCTTCGATGAATGCTCGCTCGCGGTGATTCGCGGTCGGCGCTACAAGTATATCCACTTCGCCGGTCAGGATTCGCTGTTGTTCGACCTGGAGGCGGACCCTGACGAGTGCAACAATCTGGCCAACGATCCGGCCCACGCGGCGGTGGTTTTGGAATACGCCCAGAAGATGCTGTCGTGGTGCATGTCTCATAACGAACGCACCCTGACCGGGTTCAAGCTGACGCCCGCTGGCATGGTCGAGCTGGATCGGCCGCGGCGGTGACGGCGCCATGACGGACGGCATGATCCACGCCCGGTCAGTGGCCGCTTGGGATCCGCTGCGCCGGGCCATTGCCGACAACTACCGCGCCGA
>JAYGEF010000020.1:0-3847 GCA_046582535.1 Alphaproteobacteria bacterium | reverse complement strand
TAGGCCGGGTCGGGCTCGGTCATGGTCGGGAACTTGCCGTCCTTGAACCAGTCGAAATGCCCGGATTCGACAACCACGCCGCCCATGGAATTGCCGTGGCCGCCGATGAACTTGGTGGCCGAGTGAATGACGATATCGGCGCCCCATTCCATGGGCCGGCACAGATACGGCGTGGCCAGGGTGTTGTCGACCATTAGGGGAATGCCGTGGGCCTTGGCGACGGCGGCGACCGCCTCGATGTCGACCACCACGCCACCGGGGTTGGCCAGGGCCTCGATGAAGATGGCCTTGCACTTGGGGGTGATGGCGGCTTCGAAGTTGGCCGGGTCCGAGGGATCGACGAAATGGCAGGTCCAGCCGAGGCGCTTGAAGCTGACGCCGAACTGGGTGATCGAGCCGCCATAAAGATTGCGCGACGAGACGAACTCGTCGCCGGGCTCGAGCAGCGAGAAGAAGGCGAGGAACTGGGCGGCATGACCCGAGGCCGAAGCGACCGCGGCGCGGCCCCCCTCGAGGCTGGCGATGCGCTCTTCCAACACCGACACGGTCGGATTGGTCAGGCGCGAGTATATGTAGCCGAAGGTCTGGAGGTTAAACAGCGAGGCGGCGTGGTCGACATCGTCGAAGACATAGGCCGTGGTCTGGTAGATTGGTGTCGAGCGGGCACCGGTGGTGGCGTCGGGCCGGGCGCCGGCGTGAATGGCGCGGGTCTCGATGCCGTAGTCCCGGGCGTCGTCGTCTCGGTTTTCGTCGCTCATTCTAGATCGCCTTCTGGCGCTTGGCCGAAATGATGCCGGAATTGATGCCGCTCCAGCTCAGCTCACCGGAAAGCCGGCCGAACTCGATCTTCGGGCAGCGGTTCATGATCACCGTAAGGCCCGCCGCCTCGGCGCGGGCGGCGGCTTCGTCGTTGCGCACGCCGAGTTGCATCCAGATCACTTCGATACCTTTTTCGTCGGCCAGTTCGATGGCCTGGTCACAGATTGGCCCGGCGTCCATGGAATTACGGAAGATATCGACCATGGGAAAGCGCCCTGGAACATCGGCCAGGCTGGCGTAGACCGTCTCGCCATGGATCTCTTCGCCCGCCTGTCTCGGGTTGACCGGAATGACCCGGTAGCCCTTGTGCTGGAGGTACTTCATGGCGAAATTGCTCGGCCGAACCCAGTTGGCACTGGCACCGGGCATGGCAAAGGTGCGGCAGCGTCTCAGAATGCCGCGAATTAAGCTGTCCGAATAATGCTCGTGATTCACGGCTTCATTCGTCGCGCCAAACCGGCGCGCGCTCTTCGATAAACGCGTCGATGCCTTCGCCGGCGTCGTGGAACATCATATTGCAGGCCATCTCTTCGGCCGCGTAGCCGTAGGCCAACTCAAGGTCCATGCCCAACTGGTTGTAGAATACGCGCTTGCCGGCCGTCACCGCGGCCCGCGACTTGGCGACGATGGACTGGGCCAGCTCGTCGACCGCACCGTCGATCTCGTCAGGCGCTGTCGCTCGGTTGATCAGGCCGATTTCCAGCGCCGTTTCGGCATTGATCATCTCGCCGGTGAAGAGCATTTCGAAAGCCTGCTTACGGCCCACATTGCGTGACAGGGCGACCCCCGGAGTCATGCAGAACAGACCCACGTTGATACCCGAGACGCCGAGGGTGACGTCGTTGGCGGCGACCGCCAGGTCGGCATTGGCGACCAACTGGCAGCCCGCTGCCGTGGCCACGCCCTGAACCCGGGCGATGACCGGCTGGGGCAACCGCGTCATGGTCACCATCATGCGGCCGCACTTCTTGAACAGCCCCGTGTAGTAGTCCTGGTCGGGCCGGGCGCGCATTTCCTTGAGGTCGTGGCCGGCGCAGAACGCCTTGCCCCGGGCCGCCAACACGATGACCCGTACGCTGGCGTCCTCGGCGATGGCGTCGAAGCTGGCCTGCAGGGTATCGAGCATGGTTTCCGACAGGGCGTTGAATTCAGCCGGCCGGTTGAGGGTCAGGGTGCAGACCCCACCGCTATCCTCGCGCAGCAGGATCGGCTCGTTGGTGGCGGCTGAGGTGTCCGCGGCCATATGGCATCGCCCCGTTGTTGGTCCTGGTAGATCAAGCTCTTGGTTGATGTACTCTCGCAAGGACGGCCAATCAAGTCTATGCCTACTACGGTGGCTGGCGATAAGGTGCCGGCCCCGAAGATGGAAGAGATCATGACCCAGGCCGCACCCCGCATCACAATCGCTGAATTCGAGAAACTGGCCGTCGAGAAACTGCCCCTGGTAGCCTATTTCGGCATCCGCGCCGAAGTCATAGAAGCCGGGCGCGTGGTCATGCGCCTGCCCAGCCATGACGATCATTTGCGCCCCGGCGGCACGGTCAGCGGGCCGGTCATGGTGGCCCTGGCCGACGTCGCCACTTACGCTCTGGTGCTGGGCCTTATCGGGCCGGTGGAACTGGCGGTGACCACTAATCTGACGGCCAACTTCCTGCGCCGGCCCCGGGCGGTCGATCTGATCGCCGAAGCGCGCTTGCTCAAGCTCGGCAAACGGTTGGCCGTTGCCGAGGTGATAATCCACTCGGACGGCGAGGCCGAACCGGTTTGCCATGTGACGGCGACCTATGCGATCCCGCCGGAACAGGGCCGGGCGTGAAAATTCATAGCGGTACTATTTTACCGCTTCTATAACTAATTGATTTATTGTTGTTTTTGGCAATACGCGTCGCGTATTTACCGTTGACACAAGCGCCGGCTGTGGCATACTCCGCCGCCTTCGAGACAATTACCCTAGAACGGGCCTTAAACCAATGAAGACCTATTCCGCCAAACCTGCCGACGTCCACAAGGCGTGGTTCGTGATTGATGCCGAGGACGTGGTTCTCGGACGGCTTGCCGTGGTCATCGCCAACCGGCTTCGCGGCAAGCACAAGCCGACCTTTACGCCCCATGTGGATTGCGGCGACCATATTATCGTCATCAACGCCGAGAAAGTTCACCTGACCGGCAACAAGCGTGACGGCGAGGTGTTCTACTGGCACACCGGCCACCCCGGCGGCATCAAGGGCCGCACCCTGGGCCAGCGCCTCGAAAGCGCGCACCCGGAACGCGTGGTGATCAAGGCGGTTGAACGCATGGTTCCGCGCGGCCCCCTGGGACGCCAGCAGATGAGCAATCTGCGCGTCTATGCCGGCGCCGAGCATCCCCACGAGGCGCAGCAGCCTGAAGTGCTCGATGTTGCCGCCATGAACCCGAAGAACAAGAGGACGGCGTAGCACCATGGCCGACGAACCCCGCAAACTGACCGACCTGGCCGATCTCAAGAGCGCCATGGACAGCGCCGGCGAGGCGCCGGCGCCTGCTGATCCCGAGGCGCCCGCCGCGCCGGCCACGCCGACCGAAAGCGAACTGCCCGAGCCCAAGATCGATGCCCAGGGCCGCTCCTATGCCACCGGCAAGCGTAAGAACGCGATCGCCCGGGTGTGGATCAAGCCGGGCAGCGGCCGCTTCTCCATCAACGGTCGCGACGAACTGACCTATTTCGCCCGGCCGGTGCTGCGCATGCTCATCAGCCAGCCCCTAATTGCGGTCAACCGCGCCACCCAGTACGACGTCTGGTGCACCGTCACCGGCGGCGGCCTGTCGGGCCAGGCCGGGGCCGTGCGCCACGGCATCTCGAAGGCACTGTCGCTGTTCGAGCCGGACCTGCGCAGGACCCTCAAGACCGGCGGCTTCCTGACCCGCGACTCCCGCGTGGTCGAGCGCAAGAAATACGGCAAGGCTAAGGCCCGCAAGAGCTTCCAGTTCTCCAAGCGGTAAAAGCCGCAATTATCGGGAACGCAGGAAAGGGCCATCCTTCGGGATGGCC
>JAYGEF010000476.1:0-1777 GCA_046582535.1 Alphaproteobacteria bacterium | reverse complement strand
ACACCCGCACCCATGCCGCCCGAACCACGCCGGCCTTCCGCCTAAGAACCAAGCCATGGTGGAGGGGGTAGGATTCGAACCTACGTAGACATTCGTCGGCAGATTTACAGTCTGCTGCCTTTAACCACTCGGCCACCCCTCCGCGCTGACATACGATTGATATCGCGACGGAAGAGCGCACTATCGAAATTCCCGTTGGTTTGTCAATGGTTTTGACAGATTTAAACGCACGCAAAGCGCCGGCCCGACCACTAGGTGTATTAAGGCGGCCACGTCGAACCGGTTTCATTGCGCGTTCTATAGGTTCGATCATATAACACCCCATGACAATTCGCAAGCAGCGGAGCCGCAAAATTCGACGGCGCGCCGGGGCCTCGGTCCAGGGCTCGCCGTGGGGTGGCGGTGACCCGACGAAGCCCCGTGACACCGCGCCTCGTGAGGCAAGGCCACGCCGACATTCCCCCGAACCAACCGCCGAAGGGCTGTGGCTCTATGGCCATCACGCGGTCAGCGCCGCCCTGGCCAACCCGGCGCGGCGTTGTCATCGTCTGATCGGCACGACCCAGGCCATCGAGTCCCTGCACCAAAGCCTGGGTGACGACCTGGGGCGCCATGACGACATGACCGGCGACGACCTGACTGGCAGTCTCCCCGTCACCGCGGCATCGCGCGGCGAGGTTGGCGCCTTGTTGACCGAGGGCGCGGTCCACCAGGGCGTGGCCATGGAAGTCTCTGCCCTGCCCGCCACCGCCCTCGATGCAGTCTGCCATCCCGACGCCACATCGCGTCTGGTGGTGTTGGACCGGGTCAACGATCCGCAAAACCTCGGCGCCGTGCTGCGCGTCGCCGCCGCTTTCGAGGCCAGCGCCGTGATCGTTCCGGACCGCCATGCCCCGGGCGAAAGCGGCGCCCTGGCCAAGGCCGCCTCGGGAACGCTCGAAATCGTCCCTTTGGTGCGGGTACCGAATGTGGCCCAGGCCCTGGAGCGGCTCAAGCAGGATGGCTATTGGTGTATCGGCCTGGACGGCGGCGCCGCGAACACCATTGCCCAGTCCCGCCCCGCCGGCGCCACCGCCCTGGTGCTCGGCGCCGAGGGCGACGGTCTCCGGCGCTTGACCCGCGAGCGCTGCGACGCCCTGGCCCGCCTGCCGATCTCGGACAAAGTGGAAAGCCTCAACCTGGCCACGGCGGCGGCGGTGGCGCTCTACGCCCTGACCAACGACGCATAGAGCTAACCGCTTGCCCAAGCCATCACCCGGCGGTATCTTGCGCCCGGTCGCGAAGCGCCCCAGGCCGGATTAGCTCAGTGGTAGAGCAACTGATTTGTAATCAGTAGGTCGGGAGTTCGAATCTCCCATCCGGCTCCATTCTTTTCAATGGGTTAACCATTGGCAGTTGAGGCGTTGATTCGTTTTGGGTAGGGATTGGGGTAGGGTTTGCGATAATCTGACGTACCTACCACTCCGATTGCTATCCTGCGGACCACGGCCTCAGGCGACCGAGCTGGTGGAAAAGCAGAACTGCGCGCGTGTGGCGCCACGAACCTGCCCGGGCACAAATCTCGGATCACGCACCACAGCTCAGGGATCCGGGTCCCTTTCGGCCTGACCCCGATCAAGCTCGGAGGCTCTAGTTAGCCTGAGTGACCTGGAAAGTCAGCTTGCGCGAGCAATCAAGCGACTGGGCGAGGACGCCCCCGTTGTTCAGTTGCTGCGCGATCAGATTAAATCGGAGAAGAAAAGGCGGCCATTGTATGATCGATGGTTACCAATTGCAG
>JAYGEF010000291.1:0-6212 GCA_046582535.1 Alphaproteobacteria bacterium | reverse complement strand
TGCGCTTCGCCATTCGCGAAGGCGGCCGAACGGTCGGCGCCGGCGTCGTTACAAGCATCATCGAGTAGAGCGGCGTAAGGGGGAGTGATACGAGCACGACGGATAGGTGGGCGCCAGATGATACGCGGGTCAGTGAATTCTGACGCGGCCAGGAAGACAATTGGGCGGCGGTTTGGTGCGTGCCGGCGTCAGGACGCTCACCAGGGGAGTCGAAGGAGTGTAGCTCAATTGGTAGAGCGCCGGTCTCCAAAACCGGAGGTTGCGGGTTCGAGCCCCTCCACTCCTGCCATGTTCAACGTTGCGGGTGGCGCCAATGGCTAAGGCGACGCCCCAAGAGTTTATTCGTCAGGTTCGACAGGAAACCTCGAAGGTTACCTGGCCGACCCGCAAGGAGACCGCGGTGACCACCGGCATGGTATTCGTGATGGTCACGGTCATGGCGGTGTTCTTTTTCTTTATCGATCAGATTCTCGCTTTTGGCGTGAAGCTGATATTGGGTTTTGGGAGCTGACCCCAATGGCGATGCATTGGTACATTGTTCATGTCTATTCGGGCTTCGAGAAGAAGGTCGAACAGTCGATTCGCGAGCAGGCCCAGATCAAGGGCCTGGCCGAGCGATTCGATCAGGTGCTGGTGCCGTCCGAGCAGATCGTTGAGATGCGCCGGGGCCAGAAGGTATCATCCGAACGCAAGTTCTTCCCCGGCTACGTGCTGGTCAGGATGGACATGAACGACGAGTCCTGGCACCTGGTCAAGAACACCCCCAAGGTCACCGGGTTTCTCGGTGGCGGCGGCAAGCCGGTGCCGATTTCCGAAGGCGAGGCCAATCGTATCCTGCATCAGGTGCAGGAGGGGGTTGAGCGGCCCAAAACCACGATTACCTTCGAGGTTGGCGAGACCGTGCGGGTCAGTGACGGTCCCTTTACCTCGTTCAACGGCCTGGTCGAGGACGTCGACGAAGAGCGCGAACGGCTCAAGGTGGCCGTATCGATCTTCGGCCGTGCCACGCCGGTCGAGTTGGAATACACCCAGGTCGAAAAGACCTGATCGTTTTCGCCCGGTGATCCGGGCGCTAAATTGCGTGGGAGGCCTGCCATGGCCGTACCGCGCACCCCACGGTCTTTATTGACCGGCATTTTTGAGGGAACGATATGGCAAAGAAGATTAGCGGTTACATCAAGCTCCATGTACCGGCGGCAAAGGCTAATCCATCGCCGCCTATCGGTCCGGCGCTGGGCCAGCGCGGCCTCAATATCATGGAGTTCTGCAAGGTATTCAACGCCGAGACCCAGGGCATGGAGCCGGGCATGCCGATCCCGACGGTGATTACCATCTATGCGGATCGCACGTTCAGCTTCGTCACAAAGACGCCGCCGGCGAGCTACTTCATCAAGAAGGCGGCGAAGTTGGACAAGGCTTCGGAAGCGCCCGGACGCGACACTGCAGGCCAGGTGACCATGACCCAGATTCGCGAGATTGCCGAGCTTAAGATGGTTGATCTCAACGCAAACGACATCGACGCCGCCAGCCGCATTATTGCCGGCTCGGCGCGGTCGATGGGCATCGAAGTGGTGGAGTAGGGATCATGGCAAAAGCAGGCAAACGAATGGCAGCGGCTCGCGCGGGTATCAATCGCGACGAGAGCGTATCTCTCGACGAGGCGGTAAAGCTGCTGAAGCAAAGCGCCGGCGCCAAGTTCGATGAGACCATCGAGATTGCGCTTGGTCTCGGCGTCGATCCCCGTCACGCCGACCAGATGGTGCGCGGCATGGTGCAATTGCCCCACGGCACCGGCAAGTCGATTCGCGTGGCGGTCTTCGCCAAAGGTCCCAAGGCGGCCGAGGCCGAGGCGGCGGGTGCCGACCTGGTCGGCGCCGAAGACCTCGCCGAGCGCATCCAGGCCGGCGAGATGGATTTCGATCGCTGCATCGCCACCCCGGACATGATGCCGGTGGTTGGCAAGCTTGGTAAGGTGCTTGGGCCCCGCGGGCTGATGCCCAACCCCAAGCTTGGCACGGTGACCCAGGATGTCGCGGCGGCGGTGACCGCGGCCAAGGGCGGTGAGATTCAGTTCCGCGCCGAAAAGTCCGGCATCGTTCACGCCGGGGTTGGCAAGTCGAGCTTCAGTGAAGATCAGATTGCCGACAACCTGCGTGCGTTCATCGGCGCCATTAACCGGGCCAAGCCGTCCGGGGTCAAAGGCACCTACCTCAAGCGGGTGTCGATCAGTTCAACAATGGGACCTGGTATTCGTATCGACGTTGCCAGCGTTGCCGGCGTTACCAGCGCCTAACCGCGCCGGTATTTGTGAGATTTACCACCCGCCGGCGGTGCCGGCACAAGGTGGTGAAGGTGAGAGGGCGTTAGCGTTCTCACCAACCTGTCCAAGACCGCGGGTGTTGCGGCGCAACGTTTTGCCGGGACTCAAAGGATGAGCACATCCGCCCGCATAGGCAGGGGTCAGGCCCGGATCAGGGACGCCGCGAGGCGCGCCGCCGGGGTTTGAACTTCTGGGACAGGCGGACCGGACCCGGTCGGCTTGATGGCTGGGTTCAAAAGCCAACGGGATTAGCGGTCGCCTCCGGGCGCACTGCGGTCCCTATGAAGTGGAGACGACCAGTGGAGCGTACTCAAAAAGTGGAGATCGTTAGCGATCTGCACGACATCTTCGCCAACGCCGGCCTTGTGGTGGTTACCCACCAGAACGGTTTGACCGTTGGTGAGGCCACGGAGTTGCGCCGTCGGATGCGTGAGCAGAACGCGACCTACCGGGTGATCAAGAACAGTCTTACCCGGCGGGCGCTCGAAGACACGCCGTACACGGGCCTTGCGGAGCTGTTTCAAGGACAGACCGCGATCGCCTTTTCGGACGATCCGGTGGCCGCCGCGAAAGTGGCTTTCGACTACGCCAAGACCAATGGCAAGCTGGTCATCCTGGGTGGCGCCATGGGTGAGACCATCTTTGATTCAGATGGAATAAAGGTGCTCGCCAATACGCCGTCGCTTGATGATTCCCGCGGCACACTGGTTGGGTTGCTCAATGCCCCGGCGACCAAGGTCGCCGGTGTGCTGCAGGCGCCCGCCGGTCAGTTGGCGCGAATCCTCAATGCCTATGCAACCCGGGACCAAGCGGCTTAGGCCGCGCACCAGCGTGAACCCAGCAACTCATCGTTCAGACCCTCGCGACCGAACGTTTAATTAAGGAGACTATCATGGCTGATCTGGCCAAAATCGCAGACGACCTTTCCGAACTCACTGTCCTTGAGGCGGCCGAACTGGCCACCATGCTCGAGGAGAAATGGGGCGTATCCGCCGCGGCCCCTGTCGCTGTTGCCGCCGTTGCCGGTGGTGCCGCCGATGGCGCCGCAGCCGAGGAACAGACTGAGTTCTCGGTCATTCTCGCTTCCTTTGGGGAGAAGAAGATCAACGTCATCAAGGAGGTCCGTGCGATTACTGGACTGGGCCTCAAGGAAGCCAAGGATCTTGTTGAGTCGGCGCCGGCGCCGATTAAGGAAGATGCTACCAAGGACGAAGCGGCAGAGATCAAGACGAAGCTCGAAGACGCGGGAGCAACGGTTGAGATCAAGTAACGACCATGCGTTGTCGGGGCAGCCACGGCGTACGCCGTGGCCGCCTCGCCGCGCGTGCATTTTGAATTTCGCCCGCGGCCTCGCCGGCCGTACTAAGAAACCGACGATTTAGTCGAGGAACACGCATGTCTTACAGCTTCTCGCGTCGCAAGCGTACCCGCCGCAGCTTCAGTCGAATTCCGTCCGTGGCGCCGATGCCGAATCTTATCGAGGTCCAGAAGAGCTCCTACGAGCAATTCCTGCAGATGGACATTGCGCCGGATGAGCGCATCGACAACGGCATTCAGGCGGTCCTGAAAGCGGTGTTTCCCATCAAGGACTTCTCGGACCATGCCGCGCTGCACTATGTGAGCTATGAATTTGAGGCACCGAAGTACGACGTTGAGGAGTGCCAGCAGAGGGGCATGACCTATGCGGCACCGCTCAAGGTAACTCTGCAGCTGTGGATCTTCGATGTCGATGAGGACATCAAGAAGCGCGACATCCGTGACATCAAGGAGCAGCAGGTCTACATGGGCGACATGCCCCTGATGACCGCCAACGGCACCTTCGTCATCAATGGTACCGAGCGGGTTATCGTCAGCCAGATGCACCGCTCGCCGGGCGTGTTCTTCGATCACGACAAGGGCAAGACCCACTCGTCGGGCAAGTATTTGTTCGCCGCCCGGGTGATCCCCTACCGGGGCTCATGGCTCGATTTCGAATTTGACGCCAAAGATCTTGTTTATGTGCGCATCGATCGCCGGCGTAAGTTGCCGGTATCGACCCTGCTTTACGCCCTCGATATGACCACCGAGGACGTTTTCAATCACTTTTACGGCACGGTCACCTACAGCCGCCACAAAGGCGGATGGCGGACGCCGTTCGACCCAGAGCGGGCCCGCGGCACCAAGCTGGTGCGTGATCTAGTCAATGCCAAGAATGGCAAGACCGTGGCCGAGGCCGGCGCCAAGATGACGCCGCGGCTGATCAAGAAGCTGACCAAGGCCAAGGTGACTGAGCAACTGGTCCCTGACGAGGCATTTTTGGGCCGTTTCGCGTCCCAGGACTTGATCAACGAGGAAACCGGTGAGATTTTCGTCGAGTCCGGCGGCGAGATCACCGTTGAGATCATCGAGGCGCTGGATGAGGCCGGCGTCAAGGACGTGCCGACCCTGGCCATCGACGGCATCACGGTCGGTCCCTACATCCGCAACACCCTGATGGCCGACAAGTGCTCGAACCGGGTCGAGGCATTGCTTGAAATTTATCGCGTCATGCGACCGGGTGAGCCGCCCACGGAGGAGACCGCGTCGAACTTGTTCAACGGTCTGTTCTTCGACTCCGAGCGCTACGATCTGTCGGCGGTCGGCCGCGTCAAGCTGAATGCCAGGCTCGATCTCGAGGTCGAAGACACCATGCGCATTCTGCGCAAGGAAGACATCCTGGCGGTGGTCAAGACCCTGGTCGAACTCAAGGATGGTCGGGGCGACATCGACGACATCGATCACCTGGGGAATCGCCGGGTACGGTCGGTTGGCGAGCTGATGGAGAACCAGTACCACATCGGCCTGTTGCGCATGGAGCGGGCGATCCGCGAGCGTATGAGCTCGGTCGAGATCGACAGCGTCATGCCCCATGACCTGATCAACGCCAAGCCGGCGGCCGCGGCGGTTCGCGAGTTCTTCGGCTCGTCCCAGCTCAGCCAGTTCATGGATCAGACCAACCCTCTGGCTGAGATTACCCACAAGCGACGCCTCTCGGCCTTGGGACCAGGCGGCCTGACCCGGGAGCGCGCCGGCTTCGAAGTGCGCGACGTCCATCCCACCCACTACGGACGTATCTGCCCGATCGAGACGCCGGAAGGGCCCAATATCGGTCTTATCAACAGTCTGGCCACCTATGCCCGGGTCAATCAGTACGGCTTCATCGAGAGCCCCTACAGCCGCGTCATCGATAGTAAGGTGACCACCGATGTGATCTATCTCTCGGCCATGGACGAGGGCAAATACACCATCGCCCAGGCCAATGCCGAAATGGACGGCAAGGGCAAGCTGATCCAGGATCTGGTGAGCTGCCGGCACAATGGCGATTTCGTCATGGTGCCGCCGGCCAGCGTCGATTTCATCGACGTTTCGCCGAAGCAGCTTGTTTCCGTGGCCGCGGCGCTGATCCCGTTCCTCGAGAACGACGACGCCAACCGGGCGCTTATGGGTTCGAACATGCAGCGCCAGGCGGTGCCGCTGGTTCGTGCCGAAGCACCCCTGGTGGGCACTGGAATGGAGGCTGTGGTGGCCCGTGATTCGGGCGCCTGCATCACCGCGTTGCGCAGTGGTGTGGTCGACCAGGTCGACGCGACCCGCATTGTGGTGCGGGCCGATGACGACGCCGGCGACGATCAACTGGGCGTTCAGATCTATAACCTGTTGAAATTCCAGCGTTCTAACCAGAACACCTGTATTACCCAGCGGCCTCTCGTGAAGGTTGGCGATGCGGTCGAAGCCGGTGAGATTATCGCCGACGGTCCCAGCGTCGATACCGGCGAGCTGGCCTTGGGCCGCAATGTGCTGGTCGCGTTCATGCCGTGGGGTGGCTACAACTACGAAGACTCGATCTTGATTTCCGAGCGTATCGTCAAAGACG
>JAYGEF010000141.1:0-6067 GCA_046582535.1 Alphaproteobacteria bacterium | reverse complement strand
GCGGGCCGAGTTCGTCGCCGTCGTCGTGTCCTTGAAAGACAGGATAGGCGGGCAGTAGGGGGGCCTCTACCCCCACACCCGCCGCGCCACGGCGCAGAGCAGCTCGAGCTTGGCGCGCTGCTCGTCGATGGTCAGCGCGTTGCCGACGACCGAGGTGGCGAAGCCACATTGCGGGCTGATGGCGAGGCGCTCCAGCGGGATGTATTTGGCCGCCTCGTCGATGCGCCGGGCCAGGGCGTCCGGGTCTTCTAGGACGCCATATTTTGTCGTCACCAGGCCGAGCACCACGGTTTTGTCGTCGGGCACGTCGGCCAGGGGTGTGAAGTCGCCGGAGCGTTCATCGTCGTACTCGAGCATCAGGCGATGGGCCTTGATGCCCTGGAAAATGGGCCGGGCGATGGCCTCATAGCCGCCCTCGACGAGCCAGCGGCTGCCCTGGTTACCGCGGCACAGGTGGAATGAGAACGTCACCCCCTCGATGCCCTCCATGAGTTGGTTATCGAGGCCGATGCCCAGGTCGAGCCAGTCGTCGATACTCCAGCCCTGGTCTTCGTAGAAGGCGCGGGTCTTGGGATCGATGAGCAGTGGGTAGTGGGGCGCGTCAATCTGGATATAGGTGCAGCCCAGGCGGGCCAGCTCCTCGACCTCCTGGCGCAGGATGGCGGTGACGTCCGTGAGGAAGCTGTCGAGGGTCGGGTAGGCTTGGCGCGACAGTTCCGGCGACCACAGGTTGGCGAACAGGCTGGGGCTGGTCAGGGTCACTTTGATGGGCCGACTGGCGCGGGCCCGGGCGTAGGTGAACTCCTCGGCCGTCAGGTGGCGCCGGCGGACCAGCTTGGCAACCGCGCCGAGCTCGGCCGGGCGTTCGGTGTTCTGGTCGCCAACATTGCCATCACCCTTCCAGTCGCCCCACAGGAAGGCGTCCAAGTCCCACTGGCCGAAGCCGTCCACCGCCTGGACGATCTGGCTCTGGAATGACAACCGGCGCATTTCGCCGTCGGTCACCGCGTCGAGCCCGGCGTCCTCCTGAAGCTTGATGCAGAAGTCGACGGCGCGGTCCTCGATGAACTTGAACTCGGCCCGCTCGATGGTGCCGGCGCGCAGGGCGGTCCGGGCCGCCAACAGTTCCGGCGGGCGCAACAGGCTGCCGACGATGTCGCTGCGGGCAGTAATCATGGCCCGATCCTTCCGATGGTCTGCGCCGAGGGTAGCATAATCACGCGTTTCAGGCGGATGACACCCGGCGCGGGGCTGGCGTATACTGCCTGTCCTTCGTGGGGAGAGTGCAGGAATGAACAAAAGAGCGTTCATATTGGGGATGTTGAGCATCGCCGCTCTGGGATGGCTCGGCGTCGGTGGCGTGTCGGCCCAGTCGATTCCGCCCCAGTGCGTGGCGTTGATGAGCGCCAAGCCCGAAGATATCAACCTGCAGCTTGAATGGTTCGCCGAGGTCAAGAAGTGCATCGAGGAGAACCGCGATCTTTTAGCGCCGTCTCTGGTGATCGATGCCCCCGGCGAAGTCGACGCCGGGGAGAAGGATTACACCATCACCGGCTATGTGGGCGATAGCGGCAGCGTGCCGACGCTCACGGTCAACGGCGAACCGGTCGAGCTTGTGGCGCCGGGCGAGGGCGCGCCGGATCTTGGCACTCACACCCTGGGTTTCACGCTGACAATTCCGGTCAGCCTGGAGAAAGGCCAACGCAGCTATATCTTCGAGGCGCTCGACGGCAACGGCAACAGCGTCGCCGAGGAGAAGGTGGTGTCAATGGTGGCCGCCAACCGACCCAAGTTCCGCGGCGACTACTACGCGCTGATTATCGGCAATGGCGAGTACGATTTCATGCGCCCGGTCGATACCGCCATTGATGACGCCAAGGCGGTGGCCTGGGTGTTGGCGACCTATTACCTGTTCGAGAGGGAGAACGTGGAGGTCGTCATTAACGCCACGCGGCGTGATATCCTCTGCGCTCTGTCGCAGTTAAAGAAGGATCTCGGGCGCTACGACCGCCTGTTCGTCTACTATTCGGGCCACAGCTACATCGACGACATTACCGGGACCGGGTTCTGGCAGGCGGTCGATGCCTACGAGTTCGACGACTTCAGCTGGGTCTCCATCGACTCGGTCATTCGCAACCTGGCCGGCATGCAGGCTAAGCATGTGATGGTTATTGCCGACTCCGCGTTCCCCGTGGCGGTTGCCCGCGGCACCGCCTATGCCCAGACTGCGGACGGCGGCACGCCGTGCAGCGCCAACGACCGCTACTTCGAGGAAATCGACAGTTGGGCGTCGCGTAAACTCATCGTTTCGGGCGTTCTCGTGCCCGAGGCCAACAAGGATTCCGGCGACAACTCGGTATTCGCCCAGCAGTTGGTTCGGGTGCTCCAGGAAAATCGCGACTGCTACATCACGTCGAAGCAGCTCTACGACCGATTGTCGCGAAACGTCTCGGGCATATCGGACCAGAAGCCGGAATGGGGCACCGTGGCCAATGCCGGCGATGAAGGCTCGGGCGAGTTCACCTTCATCCTGCGCGCCAAACCACTGTTCGCCGAGGGTTGATGCGGCCCGCTGCCAAGGTCCGTCGGCGCCTGATTTGGCAACGGATTATCGGGGTTCCCGCGTGTGCGGCGCTGGTTGGTCTGATGCTGGTGTTGGCGCCGCTGTCGCCCACCCTTGCCGCCAATGAACAAGAGATTGAAGACCTGGCGGCGCAACTAGAAGAACTCAAGCGCCAGATTGAAGCTCAAAAAACCCGCGATGTGACGTTATCGGAACTCGTGGTCGAGGCGCCCCAGGAAGTCGACGCGACCGGGGACGTGTACCGTATTGTCGGCCATGTGGGCGATGACCACGATAATCCGGTCATTTACATCGATGGTCAGGTGATCGCCTTGGTGGCGCCGGGCGACGGTGCGCCGAACCTGGGCCCCTACACCTACGCCTTCAGCTACGAGGTGGCGATCGCCGGTGAGGCGGAAAATCACCACATCGTCGAGGCCGTCGATGCGGCCGGCAATCCCATCGCCGAGGAAGTGGTGGTGCGAGTCATCGCCACTAATGTGCCACATTTTCGCGGCGACTATTATGCGCTGATCATCGGCAACAGCGCCTATGAGAATTTGTCGCGGGTGGAGACCTCGGCCGACGACGCCAACGCCGTCGCCGAGCTTTTGAACCGACGATACGTGTTCGACAAGGAGCGCATCACCCTTCTGTTCAATGCGTCTCAATGCGTCGCGTGACAAAATCTTGAGGACCTTCTCTGAAATCAAGGGCACGTTGAAACGGAATGACCGGCTGTTGATTTATTATTCCGGTCACAGCGTTCTTGATGATTTTACCGGTGACGGCTACTGGCAGGCGGAGGACGCCGCCCCGGATGAGGATTACACGTGGATCGCGGTGGTTGCGGTGCGCCGCAGCATCAAGGGCATGCGTGCCAAGCATATTATGGTTATTGCCGACGCCGTGTTTCCTCTGGCAGTGACCCGCGGCACGACCCGCAAGGAGCGTGACCGATACTTCGATGAGATCGATAGTTACGCGTCGCGCAAGATGATTACGTCGGGTGTCCAGACGCCAATGCCCGACAACGGTGGACTGGCGGAACATTCCGCCTTCGCGGATCGTTTGCTGGCCATCCTGGAAGACAATCAGGAATCCTACATCACGTCGAAGCAGCTCAATGACAAGCTGGCCCGGGCTCTGGTCGGGGCCGAGGGTCAAAGCCCGGAGTGGGGCACGATCGCTGATGCCGGCGACGAGGGCTCCGGTGAATTTACGTTTATCCTCAGGGCCAAGCCGCTTGTGGAATGAGCTGTTTCCATCGGCCATGAAGAATGGCCGATGGGCGTTCAAGCGTCACGCCGGAAGGTAGTTGTTGCGCATGGCCGCGTAGTCGAGGCGCGGGCCGTCGGCCTCGGCGAAATGGACCGTGTGGCACATCACGGCGCCGGCCTCGGCGACGATCAATTGAAAGCTCGGGGGCTCGTAGGTGACCGCGAAGGCGGGCTCATGGAAATCCAGCGCCATGTGGTGGCAGGTGGCGGCGGCGGCGGTGACCGGGATACCACCCAGGCGACCGTGCATGGTGCGGTGGCCGTGGCCGGCGTGGAGACTGGCGACCTGGGGATGGCGTTCAAGGGTGCGGGCAAGGCCGTCGATACCGTCGAGGCCGATGGCGTCGAGCGCTGGAATATGACTGGTGAAGGGCGGATGGTGGAGGAACACCAGGGTCGGCGTCTCGGGCGCCGCTGCCAGGTTGCGATCAAGCCAGTCGAGGCGGGCGTCGCATAGCAGCCCCCGAGCGGTGCCAGGAAGATTGGTGTCGAGAAAGACAAGCCGCCAGCCCGCCACGTCATCGACGCTGTACTGCACGAAGTCGCCCGACTGATAGCGCGGTTCATGGGCAAACGCCTCGCGGAACGCCTGGCGGTCATCGTGATTGCCGATACAAAGATGGACTGGCCGGGTGGTCTCCTGGAGGCAGCTGCGAAACTCGGCATAAGCGTCGGGCTCGCCCTTGTGGGTCAGGTCCCCGGTGATAACGACCGCGTCGCAGAAGTCGGGCCCGGCGCGCTCCACCATGGCCAGGGCCTGGCGCAGGCGGGTTGGACTGTGGAGCCCGCAAAGCCGGTATTGCGGGGCGGTGACATGGCTGTCCGTGAGATGGGCGATGCGCGTCATGAATGTTCTTTCGGTGCTTTTTGGCTTTCAGCGAAACAGCAGTTCGAGTTCTTCCGTGATCGTCGACATGATGCCGAGGGACATGTTGGGCAACAGGTTGATGCCGAGAAACGACTTCAACACATAGAGCACCGCAAACACTGAAAACAATATGGTGACAAAAAAGAATGAGGCGAAGAGCGCGTTGCCGAAGGTGGCAATGGGACGGAGCAGGCGGTCGCTCAACCGGCGCTTTGCCGAACGCTGTTCGCCGCCGGCCAGGGCGACCAGATAGAAGTTTCGGCCAAAGAACGGAATTACCAGCCGCCGGTCGACGGTGTGCTGGCGCCAACGGCGGGTGCCGAAGACCGTGGTGATAGCCTTTATCTGGGTGTCATCGAAACTGCTTGCCACATCGGCCGGCATCATTGACTTGAAGCGGCGGACAAAGGCCTCGTCGTCCACCGGGGAGGGGGCCGAGGCATCGGGTGTGGTCGCTTGATCGGACATGTGGATTCAGGAGACCTGCTGGAGCGAATGATTAGAGCGACATTAAGTCGCCCGCGATACGCCAGGTCAATATGGCAGGTGCTTGGTCACTGGCGGTGAAGCCACCATGAATCTTCGTTCAGAGAGAATAATGGCCGGTAGTGGTGAATGACGTCGGCGGTGACGACCTGCATGATCTGATTGTCGAGGACCCAGGCGGTGCCGCCGCGATAGGCCACGAGAACCGCGTGTGGAGTCTTCAGGTTGAGATCCTGGAGCAAGACAATCCGCATGTCCTGATTGCTCCAGCCCAGCGCCCGGAGTGACATGAACTTGGCAATGGCATAATCCTCGCAGTCGCCGTCCTGATTAAAGAACTGCCCCGGCGTCGCCCAATAGTCCTTGGTGTGGTAGTTGCGCGGGTCGGTAATGTAGGGCGATTCGTTCATGTAGCGGTTGACCAGGTCGAGCTGTACGAGCGGGTCGTACTCTTTCAGCCCGGCAAGAAATGCGCTCCATTCTTTCAGGTGGCAGGCATTGAAACTGGTCGCCTGGCAACCGTCGTCACCGAGTTTCACTTCGTCGAAATAGCGATCAAGCACGCCGTTCCATTTAGCAAACGGCGCCAGATTCGCCGAACGGGTCTCCGTGGTGCCGAAAAGAACCGGGTATTCGGCGGCATCGAGCGTCGTGGCGCCAAGCGTGCAGCCACTATGATAAATATAGCGAGAGAAACCCTCAGCCTTGATCGCAGCCAGCCATAATCCATAGGGAAAGCCTATCACGACATCGAAGTCAGTCAATAATGACGCCTAGATCATTGATTCTGCTTATTAAAAATAAGAAGAAAATGAGAGTTCCCTAGTTTATATATGTTAAATTATGTAAAGAAATAGAAAAACGAAACGC
>JAYGEF010000138.1:0-4874 GCA_046582535.1 Alphaproteobacteria bacterium | reverse complement strand
CGACGCTCTTCCGATCTATTGATGTCCCAGATGTCGGGCAGCTCGGCGAGCATGGCGAACATGTCCTGCTGTTCGCCGCGCTCGATGGGCGCCGGCGCGCCGGGGCCGACGCTGGTGGAAAACCGCACGGCGATGCCGCAGCTGTCGCCCACCGCGTCCTTGGTTTCCTCGATGATCTCGCGGGTCAGCCGCGCGCGGTTCTCCAGGGAGCCGCCGTATTCGTCGGTCCGCCGGTTGCCGGCCAGGGACATGAACTGGCTGAGAAGATAGCCATGGGTGGCGTAGACGTAGACGATGTCGAAGCCGGCCGCCTTGGCGCGCAGGGCCGCGTCGCGATGCCAGCGGCGTAGTTTGCGAATGTCGTCCTTGTCCATGGCCCGGGTCTGGGCCGAATGAGGTTTGCCAACGGGCATGCTGGCGGCGCCAACGGGTATTTCCCGACTCAGCAGATTGGCGCTACCCCGGCCGCCGTGCCACAGCTCAACGCCGGCCAGGGAACCATGGGCGTGGACCTGCTCGCACATCAGCGCGTGAGAGCGCACATCCTCGTCGTCCCACAAGGTGGCGTGGGGAAACGGCGTGTCGTCCGAGGTCGGGTGGATCGAACAGTATTCCGTGCACACTACCCCCCAGCCGCCCTCGGCCTTGGTCCCGCGCATGGCGGCCAGGGTCTTGGGCAGGGAATACCCCATGCCCGAGCAATGGGGCACCTGGTAGAACCGGTTGGGCGCGGTAACCGGTCCAATGGTGACAGGCTCGAACAAAACGTCGTAACGGGGATCGCGTGACATGGCTTAACTCCGGGGACTCGCTCAACAGGTGCGGACGGAGACAATAGACCAAGCAACACCGCCATTGAAGCGCCGTACAAGACTGCTATCGTGCGCCCATGGCAACCAGGGAATTAGCATACGATTACATCATCATCGGTTCCGGCTCGGCCGGCGGCGTGCTGGCCAACCGGCTGTCGGCGGACCCGGATATCCGCGTGCTGCTGATTGAGGCCGGGCGCCCCGACAACAGCTGGACCATCCGCATGCCGTCGGCCATCCCCATCAACTTCTACCGCGCCAGGTATAACTGGCGATACCACACCGAACCCCAGGTTCACCTGAATAACCGCCACATTTATGTGCCGCGCGGCAAGGTTCTTGGTGGTTCTTCGGCGATCAACGGCATGATGTACGTCCGCGGTCATGCCCTGGACTACGACCGCTGGGTCGAAGACGGCGCCGAGGGCTGGTCCTACGCCGAGGTGCTGCCGTATTTCCGGCGCTGCGAAAACCACGCCACCAGGGCCGACGCGTACCACGGCGACGACGGCCCCCTGGGGGTCGTCACCACCAGTCAGGACAATCCCCTGTACCAGGCCTATATGACGGCCGGCGTGGAGGCCGGCTACCCGCACAGCGAAGATTACAACGGCTATCGCCAGGAGGGCTTCACCCGCTACGACCTGAACACCACGGGCGGCGAACGGGCGAGCACCGCCAGCGCCTATATTCGGCCGGCCCGGCAGCGGCTAAACCTCATCGTCGAGACCGGCGCCCTGGTCACCCGCATCGTCGTTGCAGGCGGCCGGGCCAGCGGCGTGAAATACCGCCAGGGCAACGGCCAACACCAGGTCCGCGCCGACCGCGAGATCATCCTCTGCGGCGGCGCGGTAAACTCGCCGCAACTGCTCATGCTCTCCGGTATCGGCCGGGCCGACGACCTGACCAGCCACGGCATCGCCTCGGCCCATGATCTGCCCGGCGTCGGCCGGAACCTGCAGGACCATGTGGAGACCTTCGTCGAGCATGAATGCACCCAGCCGATCACGCTCTACAAATATATGAAGCCATGGAACGCCGCGCTCATTGGCTTGGAATGGTTGCTGTTTCGCCGCGGCATGGGGGTCTCGAGCCATTTCGAGGCCGGCAGTTTCATTCGCACCCGCGCCGGCGTCAAACATCCGGACATTCAGCATAGTTTTGTCCCCCGGTTGTCGCGCAATCCCTTCAAGGTCGGCGCCAATCGGCACGGCTTTCGGGTTCACGTGGGTCCCATGCGGCCGACCAGCCGGGGCACCATCATCCTGGCGAGCGGTGACCCGGTTGCCGCGCCTCGCATCGACCCCAACATGATGGCCACGGAGAACGATCGCCAGGTCATGCGCGACGGTCTCAAACTGACCCGCGAAATCGTCGCTCAGGCGGCCCTGGCACCCTATCGCGGCCCCGAGATCGGACCCGGTCCCGGGGTTACCAGCGACAGCGAACTCGACGCCTATATCCGGGCCGGCGCCGAAAGCGCCTTCCATCTGTGCGGCAGTTGTAAGATGGGGAGCGATGACATGGCGGTGGTCGACGCCGAATGCCGGGTGCGCGGCCTCGACGGCTTGCGGGTTGTCGATGCCTCGATCATTCCCTCCATGGTCAGCGGCAACCTCAATGCACCGGTCATGATGATCGGTGAAAAGGCTGCGGACATGATCCTTGGCAAGGCGCCGCCCGATCCCTCCAATGCGCCGGTATACATCGCCGAGAACTGGGAATACGAACAGAGATAATGACGTATTAACAATTTGTTAAACTATTTTTCTAATCTAAATAACAAAAGGCAAATCATGGAAATTTCTGGCGTATCAGCGATTGTCACCGGCGGGGCTTCGGGCCTCGGCGGGGCGACGGCAAAAGCCCTGGCGGAGGCCGGCGCCAAGGTCGCGGTGTTCGATCTTAATGCGGACGCCGCCGCCGCTATGGCGGCGGACATCGGCGGCACCGCCTGCACCGTCGACATTACCAACGACGACGCCCTGGCCGATGCCTTCGAGGTCGCCGCCATGGCCCACGGCCCGGCCCGCATTCTGGTGAATTGCGCCGGCATCGGCATCAGCAGCCGGACCGTGGGGCGCGACGGCCCTCACCCGTTGGGCGGCTTCCGCAAAACCATCGAGGTCAACCTGATCGGCACGTTCAACTGCCTGCGCCGCGCCGCCCAGGCCATGGCGGCCCTGGAGCCCCTGGCCGACGGCGAGCGCGGCGTCTGCATCAACACCGCCTCGGTGGCGGCCTACGACGGCCAAATCGGCCAGGCCGCCTATGCCGCCTCCAAGGGCGGCATCGTCGGCATGACCCTGCCCATCGCCCGCGACCTGGCGGGCCTCGGCATACGGGTCTGCACCATCGCGCCGGGCCTGTTCGATACGCCGCTGCTGCAAAGCCTGCCCGATGATGTCAAAGCGGCGCTGGGCGCCAGCGTGCCGTTCCCCAAGCGTCTCGGCGATGCCACCGAGTACGCCGCCCTGGCCTGTCATATCTGCGAGAACCGCATGCTCAACGGCGAAACCATCCGCCTCGACGGCGCCATCCGCATGGCCCCGAAGTAGGCAAACCGTCGATCAACCCGGCCGCACTTGCCGGTCGCTGGGCAATTCCTACACACGATGAGTCGAACCAGTCGCGGCAGATTCGCGCGTTGAATTCGCTGGTGGCGTGACGGCCTGCCTGCTTGCGCCGCACTCAGTCTGAAGCGTGCCGCCGGTCCTGATGGTTAACCTGCCATCAACGTAAAAAATTTAAAACCCTTGGCCCACTATGGCGCCTGCACCCCAGGAGGCTGGCACGAGTCTTGCGCGGAGGCATGGATAAATGAGTAGGCCGGCGGCCCGCGAGGCCGTCAAAAAGAGGGTGCAATGGCCAAGAGTGAAATTGGTAAGTCAACCATGCTGCCGTGGAACGACGGTTCGGCCGGCGCGGCAAACGCAATCACGGTAATCCACGCCGGGACGGCCGGGTCCCTGGTGGTGCCCCATGGCACCCTTCTGCTCGACGCCGATTTCGTACGCCAAGGAAGCGATCTGCTTCTGGTCGGCCCAGACGGCACCCAGATCCTGATCGAAGACAATTTCGCCATGGCCTACCCGCCGGCCCTGATGACCGCCGGCGGCGCCGTGCTGCAGCCAGGCTTGGTCGCCCGCCTGGCCGGACCGCTGGCGCCCGGCCAGTACGCGCAGCTGTCGCCGGACACGGACAACGAGCCCATCGGCGAGGCGCTCACCGTCGATGGCCTGGTGACCGCGACCCGCGCCGACGGCACCGAGGTCACGCTCCAGGTCGGCGACCCGGTCTTCCAGGGCGATGTCATCGAGAACGATGGCAGCGGCGGCGGTGTCGGTATCGTGTTTATCGACGACACCACCTTCTCCCTGGGCGAAGACGCTCGCATGGTGCTCGACGAGATGATCTACGACCCGGCCAGCGGCGATGGTTCAGCGATCTTCTCCATGGTCCAGGGCGCCTTCGTCTTCATCACCGGTGAGATCGCTTCAAACAACCCGGAAGGCATGATCGTCGAGACACCGGTGGCAACCATCGGCATTCGCGGCACCAAGGTGGCCGGCATCGCCGCTCAGGAAGGTGAACTCAACACCGTCACCCTGTTGTCCGAAGACGACGGCAGTGTCGGTAAAATTCTGATCAGCAACGCGGGCGGCCAAACCCTGCTGACCGCCGCCAACCAATCCACCCAGGTCACCAGCTTCTCGGCGGCGCCGGTGGTGATCCAGCTCTCGGCGACGGAAATCGAGAGCAGCTACGGCAACGTGCTGCGGGTTCAGCAGACCACCGAAGACCGCAGCGCCCGCGCCCGCCAGGACAACAACGAAGACGGCGCCGACGGTGAAGGCGACGAAGAGGGCGGTGAAGGCGGCGAAGCGGAAGACGGCGACGAGGGTGAAGCGAGTGAGGACGGCGACGCTGAAGGTGGCCGTCAAGCCTCGAATGGGCAATGCGGAGGTTCTGGAAGCGCTCTATCCGCTCTTCCTGAAACACGGCAGGCCAGAGTTCATCAGGTCAGACAATGGCCCAGAGTTCATCGCGGAGAACTTCCAG
>JAYGEF010000498.1:0-5002 GCA_046582535.1 Alphaproteobacteria bacterium | reverse complement strand
AGATCGTTCGCGGCGCCAAGACCGACGCAACCACCCTGGCGACCACCATTCAGCTCGCCAAGGCCATGTGCAAGGTCGGCGTGGTGGTCGGCGTCTGTGACGGCTTCGTCGGCAACCGCATGCTGTCGGGCTATTTCCGCCAGTCAAACATGCTGGCGCTTGAGGGCGCGGCGCCGCAGCAGATCGATAAGGTCATCTACGACTTCGGGTTCGCCATGGGGCCGTTCGCGGTCGGCGATCTGGCCGGGCTCGATATCGGCTGGCGCTCACGCAAGGATCGCGGCACCACCAACCTTGAGTCGTTCTCGCGGGTCGCCGACCAGCTTTGCGAGCTGGGACGGTTTGGCCAGAAGACCAACGCCGGCTGGTATCGCTACGAGCCGGGCAACCGCACGCCGCAGCCCGATCCAGAGGTCGATGCCATTATCGAGGCGGCCTCCGCCGATCTTGGCATCACCCGCCGCGAGATCAGCGACGAGGAGATTATTGCCCGCTGCATGTATCCGCTGGTGAATGAGGGCGCCCGTATTCTCGAAGAGGGATTTGCCGAGCGCGCCAGCGATATCGACACCATCTGGCTCAACGGCTACGGCTTCCCGCCCTACCGCGGCGGGCCGATGTTCTATGCCGACCAGGTCGGCCTCGACAAAGTGCTGGCCACCATCGAAGAATTTCACGCCGCCCATGGCCCCGAGTGGGAGCCCGCGCCGCTGCTGCGCAAGCTCGCCGCCGAAGGCAAGGGTTTCGGCGACTTATAGAGGGAGTATCCAAACATGAACGACGCCGTCATCGTATCCACCGCCCGCACGCCCATCGCCAAGGCCTATCGCGGCGCTTTCAACAACACTCATGGCGCGGACCTTGGCGGCCACGCGGTCAAGCATGCGGTCGAGCGCGCCGGGATCGACCCGGACGAGGTCGAGGACATCATCATGGGCTGCGGCCTGCCCGAAGGCGCCACCGGCGGCAACATCGCCCGCCAGATCGCCATGCGCGCCGGCTTGCCGGTGACCGCGTCGGGGGTCACGGTCAACCGCTTTTGCTCGTCGGGCCTCCAGGCCATCGCCATGGCGGCCCATCGGGTCATGGTCGACAAGGTCCCGGTGATGGTTGCCGGCGGCCTCGACTCCCTCAGCCTGGTACAGAACGATCACATGAACCGCTACCGCTTCACCGACGACTGGATTATGGACAACAAGCCGGCGATCTACATGTCCATGCTCGACACCGCCGAAAACGTCGCGGAGCGCTACGACATCAGTCGTGAGGAGCAGGACGCCTACGCCCTGCAAAGCCAGATGCGTATTGCCGCCGCCCAGCAGGCCGGTCGCCTCGAAGACGAGATCGTGCCGCTGGAGACGGTAAAAGTGGTTACCGATCGAGAGACCGGCGAGACCCATGAGGAAACCGTCACCCTGGAGCGCGACGAGGGCAACCGGCCGAGCACCTCGCTCGAAGGTCTGGCGTCGCTCAAGCCGGTGCTGGGCGAGGACAAGGTCATTACCGCCGGTAACGCCAGCCAGCTCTCCGACGGTGCCTCGGCCTGCGTGGTCATGGACGCCAAGCTCGCCGAGCAGCGCGGCCTTGAGCCCCTGGGCACCTTCCGGGGCTTCACCGTGGCCGGCTGCGAGCCCGACGAAATGGGCATCGGCCCGGTGTTCGCCGTGCCTCGGCTGTTGGAGCGCAACGGTCTGACCGTCGACGATATCGACCTGTGGGAGCTCAACGAGGCCTTCGCCGTGCAGACGCTTTACTGCCGCGACCGCCTGGGGATCGACAACGAGGTCTACAACGTGGATGGCGGCGCCATCTCCATCGGCCCCCCCTACGGCATGTCCGGCGCGCGCCTCACCGGCCACGCCCTGATCGAAGGCAAGCGACGCGGCGCCAAACACGTGGTCGTTACCATGTGCATCGGCGGCGGCATGGGCGCGGCCGGGCTGTTCGAGATCAACAACTGATCGGCTAAAGCCCCTTGAACACCGGCTCGCGCTTTTCGAAGAAGGCGGCGGCGCCTTCGCGGTGGTCTTCGGTGATGGCGGTCATGACCAGGGCCACGGTCTCGAAGGCCAGCATGGTCTCTAGCGATGCTTCCTGACCGCGGTCGAGCATGGCCTTGTGGAGTTGCACCGGTAGCGGCGCCCGGCTGGCGATGCGGCGGGCCATCTTTTCGGCGGTGGCGCGCAGTTCGCTCTCCGGCACCACCCGATTGACCAGGCCCATGGCCAGGGCCTCCCGGGCATCGATAAACTCGCCCAGGTAGGCCAGTTCGCGGGCCCGGCCAAGGCCGACCTTGCGCGGCAGCAGGAAGGTGCCGCCATTGGTGATGGTGGCGCCGACGGTGACCTCGGGAAAGCCCAGTTGGGTGCCCTCGGAGGCGATTACCAGATCGCAGGCCAGAGTGACTTCGCAACCGGCGCCAACCGCGTAGCCCTGGACCGCGGCGATGACCGGAAAGCGCAGCTTGCGGATCTGACGGGTTGTCTCCTGGAGGTTTTTCTGGCCCTCGTGAAGCTCGGCCGGCTTGAATTTGCCGGCGGCGAAGTCCTCGGTGTGCTGGCGCATTTCGTTGACGTCGTGGCCGGCCAGGAAGGCGCGGCCCTCGCCGGCGATGATCAGGCAACGAACATCGGGTTCCTTGCCAAGGGCGGTCAGGGCCTCGCCCATTTCGCCCCAGGACTTAACGGTCATGGCGTTGAGTTTCTCGGGCCGGTCTATGATCAACCAGGCTATATGGCCGTCGATCTCGGTGCGAATTTGACCCATGGTCGCGGTCTCCCTTGATGTTCTAGAGGTGAAAAAAACGAAACTAGGCGCGGGTCTTGCCCGCGTCGCGGTCCCAGGTGGTCGTTGTCAGGCCTTGCTTGCGTAGCTCTGCCTTCTGGATCTTGCCGGTGGGGGTCTTGGCCAGGGCGTCGGTGGTGTCGATGCAGCGCGGCACCATGAATCGCGGCATGCGCGGCTCCAGGAAGGCGATCATCGCGGCCGGATCGAAAGTGGCGCCGTGCTTCAGCACGACGGTCGCCATGACGTCTTCCTCGGTATATTCCGACGCCACCCCGAACACGGCGCATTCCATCACCGCGTCATGGGCGTTGACCTGGTTTTCGACCTCCATGGAGGAAATGTTCTCGCCGCGCCGGCGGATGCAGTCGGTGACCCGGTCGGCGAAGTAGAACCAGCCGTCCTCGTCCTGATACATGGCGTCGCCGGAATGGAGCCATAGGTTGCGCCAGGCGTACTCGGTCATTTCCGGGCGCCGCCAGTAGCCGGCCATGACCAGCCACGGCTCGCGGGGCCGGACCACCAGCTCGCCGACCGTGCCCACGGGGACGTCCTCGTCATCCTCATCAACGATACGAAGTTCAAAGAGTTCGTCGCGGGCGACACCACAGGTCAGCCAGTTGGGATTGTCATAACCGCAGGTTACCGGGACGCTGACCTCGGTCGAGCCGTACGTGGTGTTGACGGCGACATCGAAGCGCTTCGCGAAGTCGCCGACTTCCGGAAACATGGGCACGATCAGGGCTTTGCGCAGGGGGTTGTCGGCGTCGTCGGGACGCTCGTCCTGGCGGTAGAGAAAGGTCGCCATGGCGCCCAGCAGGAAGGTGGCGGTGGCGTTGTGCCGCTTCACGTCCTCCCAGAAGCTGTCGATGCTGAAGCGGTCGGGCAGCACCGCCGTGCCGCCGGCGATCATGGTGCCGTAGACCATGGCCCATTGTCCGGCAATGTGGAACAGGGGCAGGGGGGCATAGGAAATATCGTCGGCGCTAAGGGCGCTGAGCTGGACGTTGGCGGCGGCGTAGTTGTAGGCGTGGGCGTGGGTGATCATCACGCCTTTCGACGGCCCGGTGGTGCCCGAGGTGTACATTACCGCGATGAGGTCGAGGTAGCGCGGGCCATCTTCGACCGGCCCTTCGTTGGCGGATTCAACCGAATTCCAATCAACGATCTCGAAATGCTCGCCGGCGCTGCCACTATCGCCCATGACGATCAGCCGCTTGACGGTCTCGAGCCGGGGCGCCACGTCCACAAGCCGGTCAACGAACGACTCATGGACGATCATGGTCGTGGCCGCGGAATCGTTGACCACGTGAACAAAGATATCGCCGCGATAGGCGGTGTTGACCAGCACTTGAAGGGCGCCGAGCTTGGCCAGGCCGCACCACAAGGCGATGAACTCGACAATATTTGGCAGCATGACCAAGACGGTCTCGCCGGCGGTGATGCCGAGATCGGCCAAACCATGGGCGAGGCGGTTCGAAGACCGCTCCACATCGCCGTAACTATGGCTGCCGTGATCGGTGACGATGAACGCCTTGTCGCCATGGCGCGCGGCCCGGCTGGCCAGCACCTGGGCGACGGTTTGTTCGTCTCTCGGATCAGGTACAGGCATCATTACGCTCCCCCTCGGCGGCGTGATGTTAGCGAGATCGTTTCGCCCTGTCGAATTGACATTCGCGGTGCCGTGCCACTACCAAAGACATAGGATAATTCGCCAATCAGGGAGGTATAGACATGGCAGAGCGTTATTTTCCCCAAGCCGAGTACGAGGCCCGCTGGCAGAAGGTCCAGGACATCATGGCGGCCGACGGCTTTGAGACCGCGGTGGTCTTCAGCCGCTCGGCCGGCACCTACGACCGCTGCGCCGACGTGCTTTACCTGGTCAACTACTACGGCAACCATTCGGGCCAGTCGATCCGCACCGCGTCGGGCTTTTCCGCGGTCATCATGCGCGCCGGCCAGGAGCCCGAATTGATCGCCGACGAGTTAGGACCCCGGCCCGACATCGTCGCCACGCCCAACCTCAAGGGCTACGCCGACCCGATCAAGGCGGTTGCCGATTCACTGACCGCCAGCGGTACCGAGGGCCGCGTCGCCCTGGTCGGCGAGAATTTTCTGCCGGTCAAATTCTGGCGCCAACTGGAGGCGGCGACGCCGGGGATCGACTGGGTCGGCGCCGACGACCTGGTCCAGCGCCCGCGGATCATCAAGAGCCCGC
>JAYGEF010000440.1:0-8887 GCA_046582535.1 Alphaproteobacteria bacterium | reverse complement strand
CAATGGCGGGCCGCGCCGCGCCGATCATGTCGAGCACGCCGCGTCTGACCAGGGAGACCATGCGGTCCGGGCTGGTGTAGCGGCCGACCCCGGCCACCGGCTTGCTGGTCAGGCCTTTGACGAAATCGATATAGGGCTCCTGGAAGCCTTCCTCGGCGAAGCGCGAGGTGATGGAATCGTTGGCCCAGTCGCTGCAGTTGACGTCCCATAGGTCGGGCAACTCGGCGAGCATCTCGACCACCTCGCGGCCTTCGCGCTCACCCATGATGCCGCGCTCGCCCATGAGTTCATCCACTGCCATGCGAACCGCCACGCCGCAGGTATCACCGACCGCGTCCTTGGTCTCCTCGATAAGCTCACGGAACAGCCGCGCCCGGTTCTCCATGGAGCCGCCATATTCGTCCGTCCGCTGGTTGAGGCGCGGCGACATGAAGTGCATGGGCAGAGACAGGTTATGACCGGCGTAGACGATCATGATGTCGAAGCCGGCCTGCTTGGCGCGTAGCGCCGCCGCCTTGTGCCAGCGCCGGACGTCGCGGATGTCCTGCCGGTCCATGGTCCGGGCGTAGGCCGGGATGGCCATGTAGGCCGGCCGCCCCGACGGTGCCATGAGCGCCTCGCGGCTATCAAGGTTGGCGCCGTAATAGCCCATGTGGACGAATTCGATGGCCGCCAGACTATGGTGTTTGTGAACTTGTTCGGTCATACGGGCGAGATAGGGAATGTCCCGATCGTCCCACAGGCGGATCTGGCTGCCAACCTCGGTGGTCGGGTGGATGTCGCATTGCTCGGTGGCCACCACCGCCCAGCCGCCTTCCGCCTTGATGCCGCGCATGGTCGCCATCTCGGTGGGATAGCGGCGGCCCATGCCGTTGCAGTGGGGCACCTGGTAGAACCGGTTTTTGGCGGTGACAGGGCCAATTTTGACCTCGTCGAAGAGGACGGCGTACGGCGAGTCGGGAGTCATGGGAACGGCCTTCTCAAACCGCCGGGGTGGCGGACGGCTTACAAATATCAGGGTCGCGCGAAGGCGCCTTCCCCGCGCATGACGGCGACCAGTTGTTTCTGGTACTGGACCGTGCTGACGTCCCAGTGGGCGGTCAGGCGACCGCCGTCGTAGGCGTCGCAGGCGCGGCCTTCCTGGAGCTTGGCGCAGACGCCTTCGTCCTCGGCGTTGAGCGCCGTCCATTCGTCGTAGAGGGTGTGGCGGGCGTCGCGATGATGGTCATCGCTCGCCGCGTCGCCGACGAAATAGAACCGCATATGCATGCGGGTGAAATCGGTGGAGACCGGCTCGAACCAGGTGATCTGCAGGTTGCTTGGAAAGTAGGTGAGTTCCGCATTGGGGAATACGTGGGCGTGGATATGATGGTTGTGCAGGTCTTCGGGCAGGTCCGGCACCATGGGCAGGGTCGGCCCGCCGTCATCGACCGACAACCCGCGGCCTTCGCCGCTAAACCGGAAGCCGTTGAACAGGTGCATGACCCAGCTCTCCATGCTGTGCCGGGTGTCGTCGGTCATCATCTTGTGGAGCTTCGGGTGGATCTTGAAGACATGGTAGTAGTCGTGGAAGTTCTCCACCGCCAGCTTCCAGTTGCAGCGAAACTCGACCGTCATGTTGAGGGTGGTGTCGCGCTTGAAAGCGCCCAGGTTGATATGGGCGAGGCTGTCGCTGATCGGTTGCATGAAGTCGGCGAACGAGCCCGCCTCGCCGTCGAGGTTGACGAATACCCAGTCGTGCATGCGGTCGCTGGCCACCGGGAACAGGCAGGCCGGCTCTTCTTCGTGAATGCCGGTTCGGTCGTGCTGTTCCGGCCCGAAGTAATGCGGCCGTGATTTGACCTCGCCGGCCAGGTTGAACGACCAGCCGTGATAAGGGCAGGTGATGAACGACTTCTGCTTCAACGGCTCGTCCACCAGGCGGGTGCCGCGATGGGGGCAGACGTTGTAGAACACCCGGACGTCGCCATCCGCTCCGCGCACCAGGATCAGATTGCGCCCGGCGACGGTGACCGGTTGGACATCGCCGGCCTCGGGCACATCGCTGGCGAGGCCGGCAAAGACCCAGCAGCGGGGAAACAGTAGTTGATTCTCCGCATGGAGGAATTCGGCGCTGGTGAAAGCCTGGTTGGGCAGACCCCGGGCTTTCTCGATCGGGCGGTCGAGAGTCCCGGCCGCCTGATCGAGCAAAGTCCGGAGTGGCGACGTGCCCGGTGTCGCCCAGAGGTTGTCGTTCATCCCGGTGGTCCTGAAACCCTACCCGACCTTGGTCAGGTTGAGCTTCTCGCGGGTCTCCTGGGGCGTCAGCACGCGCGAGCCCATGGCTTCGATGATGCCGCGGGCCTTCTCGACAAGCTGGCCATTTGAGGCCAGGACGCCGCGTGACGGGTAGAGGTTGTCCTCGAGACCGACCCGGGCGTTGCCGCCCAGGGCCACGGACTTGGCGACCATGCCCATCTGGTGGCGCGAAATGCCGAACGACGACCACGCGGCGCCGGCCGGCAGCATGTCGCGCATGCCGATCATCACCTTGGTGTCCATGGGCGCGTTAACGCCGATGCCGAGGCACAGCTGGAACAGCGGCGGGGCGTCGAGCAGACCCTCTTCGACCATCTGGTTGGCGAGCACGATGGGGCCGACTTCGAAGACTTCGATCTCGGGCTTGACCCCGGCGGCCTGCATGCGCTTGGCCATATCGCGCATGGCGGAGGGATGACCGGCATAGATGACGTTATCGCCGAAGGTGATGTTGCCCATATCGAGGCTGCAGATTTCCGGCTGCAGTTCGACCGCGTGGGCGACCCGGCCCTCGGGAGTGGTGATGTCGCTGCCGTCCATCATGGTCCTGGGATTGGCGTCGTCGAGCACGATGGCGCCGCCGTTACCGCCGGTCAGATTGATGACGATATCGGTCTCGCTTTCGCGGATGCGTTCGGTCACTTCGCGGAACAGATCGGTCCGGAAGGCGTTCTTGCCGGTCTCCGGGTCGCGCACATGGCAGTGAACCACCGAGGCACCCTCCTTGGCCGCCTCGATGGCCGCCGCCGCGATCTGCTCGGGAGTGATCGGCAGGCCGGGATGCTTATCCGCCGTATCGCCGCCGCTGGTCACCGCGCAGGTCAGTACGACGCCCATATTCATTTCACTCATGGTCTCAATCCTCCGGAAAATGTCCAAGCTGTTCTTGCCGGCAGTCTAGCCCATCGGTGATGGTTTGGAAGGGCCTCATGGGCCGGCGCTACATCAAAACGGTAAGTCCCTTGCGCTTCACCAGTTCGAGAAGTTTCAACGACGACCCTCGCGGCTTTTTGTCGCCCTGCTCCCATTGGGCGACGGTGGATTTGGTGACATTGAGATGGGCGGCGAACACCGGCTGGCTGACATGCTCGCCAAGCCGGATCTTCTTGATTTCGCTGGCCGTCAAAGGATTCACCGGCGGCAAGCAAAGGGCATCGAATTCACGCATGGTGACGTCGTTCATGACTCCGGCATCGGTGAGATCTTTCGCCGTGTCGCGGACGGTTTCCAGGATGCGGCTGGATTTAGATTTACTCATCATTACACCTCAATTCCCGCAGTGCGCTCGCCTTGAGCGCTTCGCACAGAGAATCATCGCTTAGGCGCTGCTTTTTCGCCCAACGGCCAAACTGCTTGGTGACGAACCCACTCGTGGAACTGATTTATTAAGTACCACTGGGTGGTATATATTATTTAGTGGTATAGCAATCAAGAGCCGGTTGACTCTTCGAACCATCAATTTTTCGCGCCCGTCTCCCCCGGGCAGCCCGGCGCGCGTTTGCCGGCGATGTATTCGTCGACGATCTCGATCATGCGATCATGGCCGAAGCTCGGCTTGTGGACGCCGTGGACGACACGGACGGGCAGGGCGCGCAGGCGCTCGAGGGTTGCGAAATAGTCGGGAACGTCCGAGTGGTACAGGGAGTCGAGCAACTGGCCGTCGTAGATGGCGTCGCCCGAGAACAACAGGCCGCTGGCCTTCTCCCACAGACCCATGCTGCCCGGCGAGTGGCCGGGCATGTGGATGACTTCGAACACCCGGTCACCCAGGTCAATGACGTCGCCGTCCTCGACCACCCGGGTCGCCGGCGCTGCCTTGATCTCGTACGTGGCGATGTCGTAGCCGGCGTGGGGCAGGGCGGTGATCGTGGTATGGTCGACGTAGGGCGCGGCCACCGTGTTTTCGCCGGTCGGATGGGCCAGGATATCGGCCTCGCCGGCATGGACCACGCGCTCATCGAATTCGTGGTGCGAGCCGACATGGTCGAAGTGGGTATGGCTGGCCACCGCCAGCACCGGCTTGTCTAGCATGTCGGTAATGGCGTCCTTGAGCGACGCCATGCCCATGCCGGTGTCCACTAGCATGTCGCAATCGCGCCCGCGCACATGCCAGATATTGCAGCGCATGAACGGCGCCACATAGGGTTCCCATATCAGCGTCAGGTCATCATCGATGGCCCGGTGCTCGAACCAGTGGTCGGCGACTTGCAGGGTCGTGGCGTCACCCGACCTCGTGGCCGCCCATGAGTTCCAACGCCTTGACCATGGCCGAATGGTCCAGGTCGGCGCCGCCGTTGGCGCTGCAGACGTTGAACAACTCCTGCGCGGTGGCCGTGTTGGGCAGGCTGAGGCCCAGGGCGCGGGCGCCGGACAGCGCCAGACCCAGGTCTTTCTGGTGCAGGCGGATGCGGAAGCCGGGATCGAAGGTGCGCTTGATCATGCGCTCGCCGTGGACCTCGAGGATTTTCGACGCGGCGAAGCCACCCATCAGGGCCTCGCGCACCTTGGCCGGATCGGCGCCGGCCTTGGCGGCGAACAGCAGGGCCTCGGCGGCGGCCTCGATGTTGAGGGCGACGATGATCTGGTTGGCCACCTTGCAGGTCTGACCATCGCCGTTGCCGCCGACCAGGGTGATGTTCTTGCCCATGATTTTGAACAGCGGCGTCATGGCGTCGAAGGCCGCCTGCTCGGCGCCGATCATGATGGTCAGGGCGCCGGCCTTGGCGCCGACCTCGCCGCCGGACACCGGCGCATCGAGATAGTCGCAGCCGAGATCGTTGACGCGCTTGGCGAAGTCCTTGGTCTCGATCGGCGAGATCGAGCTCATGTCGATCACCGTTTTGCCCTTGGACAAACCCTCGGCGACACCGCCGGCGCCGAACAGTACGGCCTCCACGTCCGGCGTGTCGGGAACCATGATGATGATGACGTCGGACTTCTCGGCGACCTCGCGGGCGCTGGCGCATTCCACTGTGCCGCCGTCAGCAAGTTCCTGGGGTACGGCTGAGCGGTGGATGACCGTATAGATCGTATGTCCAGCGCTCTGCAGGTGCCCGGCCATGGGCCGGCCCATGATGCCAAGGCCGATAAAGCCGATGTTTGTCATTTATGTGGTCCTTATTGGGAGTGTATTTGTTGCTGCGTTACGCGAGATACGGCTTAGTCCAGCCGAGGCCTTCGATGGTCGTCCCGGCGGGTTTGTATTCGCAGCCGATCCAGCCGTCGTAGCCGACCGCGTCGATGTGGCTGAGCAGGAAGCCGAAGTTGATTTCGCCGCTGCCCGGCTCGTGTCGTCCCGGGGTGTCGGCGAGCTGCATGTGGGCGATGCGGCCCAGGTTGGCCTCGATGGTGGGGGCGAGATCGCCCTCCATGATCTGCATGTGGTAGATGTCGTATTGCAGCATCAGATTGTCCGCGCCGACCTCATCGAAAATGGCCAACGCCTGGTCCGTGTGGCACAGGTAGAAGCCGGGAATATCGCGGGTATTGATGGGCTCGCTCATAACGGTTATGCCGGCCTTAGCGCATTCGCCCGCGGCGTAGCGCAGATTGCTCACCAGGGTGTCGCGAAGGGCGGCCGGATTGGCGCCGTCCGGGGCCACACCCGCCAGGCAGTTGAGCCGCTTGCAGCCCAGTGTGGTGGCGTAGTCGATGGCCAGGCCAACGCCGTCCTGAAACTCACCGACCCGGTCGGCGAGGACGCCAAGCCCGCGCTCACCGGTGTCCCAGCCGCCCGCCGGCATGTTGTGCAGCGCCTGGGTCAGGCCGTGGGTGGCGAGCAGATCGGCGAGCTGGTTTTTGTCGTGATCATAGGGGAAGAGAAATTCAACGCCCTTGAAGCCGGCCTCGGCAGCGGCCTTGAAGCGCTCGAGGAAATCGACCTCGTTGAACATCATACTGAGATTGGCGGCGAGTTTTGGCATGCGGCGTTCCTGGCAGGCGACTGTGTAGCGGGGCGGCCATGCTAGGCCAAGCGCCGTCGCGGGTCCAACTCTCTTGGCGCGAAACGATTTTCCTCTCGGTCGCATATTTTTTGCCGGTCGTTAGGAATCCTTAACACCGCCGGGCGTACCTTAGAGAGGCGTTATTGAACATCGACCCCTTGGCAACACAGGTGATCGAATTTGCAGGCTCGGCAATCGCCGGGCAGGAGACCACTTTGACTATCAACCACCGCCTCATCGACCGAATTTCACGTCTCTACGACGGCCCCCTGGTCAGCAGCCTGACCGCTTTCGCCATTATCGCCCTGTCGATCGCTGTATCCGTCGCCCTGTAACGGGGGCAGTGCCTACTCCACCGGGTCGTCGAGGAAATGTCGGCCTTCGCGGTCCTCAATCTCGATGACCCACAGGTCCGGATCGCTTTCGAGCCGCCGCGCAATATAGACATCCACGTCAGCCTCGGGAATCCACGGCTCGCCGCTGGCGTGAAACCAGGTCCGGTTGCCGTCGAGATCGGTGGCCGGTGCCAGCACGGTGCAGCCGTCATCGATGCGATTGATTTTGAGCAGCACCACCCCGGCCATGTCATGGCCGCGGCGCACCAACATGGCCGGCACGTCGTTGCTCCAGCAGCGCCGAATGTGCGCCTCGACCCAAAGTTGGGCGCCGAGCCGGGGCTCCACGCTCTAGTCTTTCGCGGCGCGCCGCGGCCGGCGCAACAGCTCGCCGCCGCAGTTGGGGCAGATGCGGCTCATGGCCATGGTGCAGTCGCCGCAGAACGTGCACTCATAACTGCAGATGTGGGCCTCGTCCTGGTGGCTCAGGGCCCGCTCGCACGTCTCGCACTGCTCACGCATTTCCAGCGCCATGGTTCCGCTCCTCGTTGCTCCCCCGGGGCCATGGTCTCAGAGATCGACAACTATCACCAGCGGCACGTGATCGCTTAGGCCTTGCCGCTCTCGCGCGCATCGGCGCTGCGCCGATTGTTTGATGGTCTGCTCTGACGTCCGCTTTACCTCTGCCGCCTCAACCGGTCGATGCAACACACACAGGGCATTGGCGCGCTTAGGGTAAATTCGTCGCCGGCGTTCTCGTTCAAATGGCTTTCGACGTCGCTGTCGCCTTTTCTCCGTTAAGACATAGCGGAGAAATTTCGAATTCGCAGTGATCGCCCCCGGCCGCGGCACAGGTTACCTCGGCGGCCGTCACGTCGATGCCGGCGCCGCGATCATGGGCCACCCATGCCAAGGCGCCGGCGAACCAGCCCTCAAACAAGTAGCAGACATGGCGTCCGGCATCGGGACCGTACTCCGAGGCAAACGCGGAGTTGTCCAGGCGGACCCGGCCGGTGCCCGCATCCGGGTCAATATCGAGGACACTAAATTGGCCCCAGCCGCGTTGCGACAGGCGGCGCAGGTAGTGATGGAAGACGTCCAACCCGGCCATGGAATGTGTCGCGGCCGCGTCCCTGCACCAGTGGTAGGCGGACTTGTGCCCGGCGCCATGGAGGTGGCGGGCATAGGTCTCGCGGCCAAGGGCCTGTTCCATGGCGCGGTGATTGTTGATCAGGAAATGACGCGGTACGAACAGCATGGGCAGGCCGTCGGAACTCCAGACCCCGGTTTCCGGGTCGACGTCGATGGGAACCCGTGGCGCCGCCATGGGCCTATGCCCCCCACACGTCGCCAAGCAGGCGCAACCAGTTCTCGCCCATGACCTTGCGGGTGCGCGGCTCGGACCACCCCGCCCGCTGCATGGCTTCGGTAAGGTTCGGGAAATCCCCGATCGTTCTCATGCCCTCGGGGTTGATGATCTCGCCAAATTCGACCAGCTTGCGGCCGTCACCCTTGTCGTGGGTGATCCAGTCGAAGAAGGCCCGGTCCCAGCCCTGAGTGAAATCGGTGCCGATGCCGATGCACGCCTCGCCGGCGATGTTGATGACGTAGTCGATCGCCTCGACGTAGTCGTCGACCGTGGACTCGGTGCCATTCTTGAGGAACGGCGGAAACATGGTGACGCCAATGAAGCCGCCATGGTCGGCGATGAATTTCAGGTCGTCATCGGATTTGTTGCGCGGGTGCGCCTTGAGACCGGCCGGCAGGCAATGGGTATAGGCGACTGGCTTTATGGACGCCGCGATAGTGTCGCGCGAGGTCACCGCCCCCACATGGCTGAGATCGCACAAGATACCGACCCGGTTCATTTCCGCGACCACGTCGTGACCGAAATCCGACAGCCCGCCGTCAGTGGATTCATAACAGCCCGAGCCGATCAGGTTCTGGGTGTTGTAGGCCATCTGCACGATACCGACGCCGGCGTTCTTGAAGATCTCGATGAAGCCAATCTGATCCTCGAATGCTGAAACATTCTGGAAACCGAGAATTATGCCGGTTTTGCCCGCACTCTTGGCGCGGCGAATATCGTCGCTAGTGCGGACCTTGATGATGAGATCGCCATGGTCGCGAAACCATCGATTCCAACGTCCGATGTTGGTCATGGTGGCGCGAAAGTCCTCCCACACCGAACAGGTACAATTGGCCGCCGTCAGCCCGCCCCGGCGCATGTCCTCGAACACATCCCGGCTCCAGTTGGCGATGATCAGGCCATCAATTATGATTGCGTCATCATGGAGTTCCCGTCCGCTC
>JAYGEF010000304.1:0-1541 GCA_046582535.1 Alphaproteobacteria bacterium | reverse complement strand
CCGACATCGGAGAGGGTGGCATGGCGCGGCCGGTCGAAACCCAAGGGTGAGCGGGTCCGCTGTTCCGGGCGTGGTGTCGCGGTTGAGGCGTCGATTTCCACAATTCGCGAGGCCTGGCGCCCTTTATCGCCAGAATCGACGGCGCAAACCACTGTGACGCCACCATCAATGACGCTCAACCCCGCTTCGCGGAGAACCGAGTGGTGTAGAAAGATATCCGCGGCACCGTCTTCGGGAATTATGAAACCGAATCCCTTCTCGGCATTAAACCATTTGATTACGCCTCGGACGACCTGCGTCTCTTCCCCCGCACTCCCAACACTATGAAACTCTTCGTTCATTAGACTTGTCATGATAACCGTATGGTTAACATAGCATAATTGTATCGTGTCGACAATTCATCGCTGTCGCGCCGTGTCTTAAGGTAACAACGGACGTTGCGATAACTGCACCATCAGTCAATCGATTACACACGAAACCCTCGGAATCATTGACGACTCGGCGCTTCGTCTTTAATGGGCACGGGGCGATTCCAACTTGGCGGGCATTAATCCTTGAGGCATAATCCCGCCCATTCGTACCGGTGCCGGGCAATTTATCGGCACGTCACGGGGTTGAGGTTGGCCGTCCAAGCAACCACATGTAATCCAAGGCAAACAGGGGGCACAGGGGGCGGAGTGGTTCGCGCGATCAGCTTATACAGCGCGCTATTTGGCGTCTGGCTCCTGCTATCCGGCTTTTTCAGTCCTTTCTTTCTGGGTCTGGCGGTGCTGTGTTGCGGCTTGGTGGTCGCCATTGTCCTGCGTATGGATGCGGTCGATGGCATGCCCCTGCCGTTCAGCCTGAATTTGCGGGTGTTTACATATCTGCCCTGGCTGGCCTGGCAAATCGTCATCGCCAATCTTGATGTGGCGCGGCGGGTGTTGAGCCGTGGTCCGGATATAGACCCGTGCATCGGCTGGGTTCCATCAAGCCAAAAATCCGACCTTGGAACAGCAGTTTACGCCAACTCCATCACCCTGACGCCGGGGACCATTTCGACCAGTGTCGAAACCGGCCGCATCCTGGTTCACGCGCTTTCGACCGAGGGCCTTCGCGACCTGGAACAAGGCGCCATGGACCAGCGCGTGCGCGGCATCGAGCGTTGACCGGCATGTTTGCCTTTGCCGCCGCCGCGATCATTATTTCCATGGTGTTTTCCCTGCTGCGGGCGTTTTACGGCCCGACCGTGTTCGACCGCATCCTGGCCATCAATGTCCAGGGTACCAAGACCGTGTTGCTCATCGCGGTGGTCGGCTTCCTGACCGATCGCCCGGACTTCCTCGATCTCGCCCTGGTCTACGCCCTGATCAACTTCGTTGGCACCCTGGCCGCGTTGAAACTGTTCAAACACGGCAGGCTGGGTGATGAAACATGACCATGGTCCTCGATATTCTGAGCTGGATCATGCTCATCGCCGGTGCGTTTTTTGTCATGACCGGCAGCATCGGCCTGGTGCGTATGCCTGATTTCTTCTCGCGGACCCATCCGGCGGGGCTCAT
>JAYGEF010000303.1:0-6711 GCA_046582535.1 Alphaproteobacteria bacterium | reverse complement strand
ACCCTGTCGTCGCGCAACCCGGAACGGGACGTTACCCTGGGCGGCAACAACATTAATTTCGGCCTGGTCGGCGGCCCCGGCTTCAGTACCAATCTCGACCGCGGCCGCCGCAGTGGTTTGTTCGAGGATACCTGCGACCTGATCCGCCTGAGCCAGTGCCTCAACGTGATGCACATGATCCATGGCGGTGCGGTGGCGCCCAACGACCTGCCGCCGGCCACCCGCCATCTGGACACCATGCGGGCGACTCTCACGTTGACGGACAAGGTGACCGGCACCGGAGCGTTCGGCCGCCTGCGGACCAACGACGGCATCAACATGCTGTGCATCGCGCGGCAAATGAGCCGCGAAGAGCTGAGGCAGTCGCCGGGCGCGCTGGGCAACGTCAACTGCAACTCGCCGCTGCGCTACGACGGGCCCATGCTGGAAGGCGTCATCGAACTGGCCCGCGCCGGCCAACCGGTCATCATCACGCCGTTTACCCTGCTCGGCGCCATGGCCCCGGTAACCCTGGCCGGCGCCCTGGCCCAGCAGAACGCCGAGGCCCTGGTCGGCATCGCCCTCACCCAGTTGGTCAATCCGGGAACGCCGGTGATGTACGGCGGCTTTACCTCGAACGTCGATATGAAGTCGGGGGCGCCGGCCTTTGGCACCCCGGAATACGCCCGCGCTGTGCTTGCCGGCGGCCAGTTGACCCGGCGCTACAAAATTCCCTACCGCTCGTCGAACACCAACGCCTCCAACGTGGTCGACGCCCAGGCGGCCTATGAGTCGGGCATGTCCCTGTGGTCAACCGTCATGGGTCACGCCAACCTGATCATGCACGGCGCCGGCTGGCTCGAGGGCGGGCTGACCGCGTCCTATGAGAAGATGATCATCGACGCCGAAATGATGCAGATGATGGCCGCTTTCCTCGACCCCATCGAAGTCAACGACGATACCCTGGGTCTCGAGGCCATGGCCGAGGCCGGCCCGGGCGGCCATTTCTTCGGCACCGCCCATACCCTGGAGCGCTACGAGACCGCATTTTACCAACCCATGGTTTCGGACTGGCGCAACTTCGAGACCTGGGAGGAGCACGGCTCCCTGACCGCCACCCAGCGAGCCAACGGTATCTGGAAACAGATGCTCAAGGAATTCGAGCCGCCGCCCATGGACGCCGCCATCGTCGAGGAGCTCGACGCCTACGTGGCCAAGCGCAAGGAAGAGGGCGGCGCGCCGATTTAGGGTGCTCTAATTCTCGTCGTAGTCTGACGAGGTCGGCTTTACAACGATGACTGCCGGCGTGCTATTATCACGCCTCATCAAGACAGTAGCGCGACGTTCATGGCATGGGCCGACATGTTCTTATGCGGGGCGTTCCGCGCACACGCGAGAGGGATTGGACAGGCCATGGCCATGGCATCAGATACAGCGGGTGAAGCGGTCCGGACCGGATCATTCCAGTACATGACGGAGTCGGTGAAGCAGTCACTATATCGCAACGGTGAGGTGCTCACGCGGCGCGACCTGAATGGCAGCGACTCCAACTGGGAAAGCATCGAATTGGAAGCCCGGCGCATGCCGGTGCATGATGCCCGGCGTCTTGAGGCCACCGCGCGACGGACCCTCTCGCACAATGGATTCGAGGCCGGGGAATATCCCTTGGGGACGCCGGACCTCGACTTCCTCAATCACGACCAGGTGGTGCGCGGTTACTATCCCCATTGCGCGGAGATCGTCCGGGAGGCGAGCGGCGCGCGCATAGTTGCCGCGTTCGACCACAATATCCGCTCGGCCGCCGGCAAACAAAGCGAGCAGCGCATTGAAGGCGGTCAGCAGGTGCAAGGTCCGGCGAGCGTTGTCCATGGCGACTACACGCTGACCAGCGCGCCGCAACGGCTGCGCGATCTGACGCAACCGCCGGGCGTGAACGACACCTTGCGCAAAGTGCTGTCCGACGGACAGTCCCTGCTCGACGCGGACGAGGTTGAGCACGCCCTATCCGGCGGCCGTTTCGCCATCATTAATCTATGGCGGAGCATCGCGCCGGAGCCGGTCGTGACCCATCCGTTGGCGCTGTGCGATGCCGCCAGCGTGCGGCCCGAGCATCTGGTGGTCTTCGAAATCCACTATCGGGACCGCATCGGCGAGAACTATTTCGCCAAGCACGCGGACGGCCATCAATGGTACTTCTATCCTGAGCTGACCCGTGACGAAGCACTGCTGATCAAACAGTGGGACTCAGCCGGCGAGCTGGCCCGCTCCAACGGCGCCAACCCGGACGTCGCCGCCCTGGAGGCACCTTGCACGTTCAGTTTTCATAGTGCCTTTGACGACTTGACCACGGGGCCCGGTGCACCCGATCGCTGGAGCATCGAAGTCCGCTGTGTAGCGCTCTACGACTAACATCACGACACTGACAAGAGAGGGACGTTGGTATGCTGTCACCCGACGGACGGGTCATCATGATCACCGGCGCCAACCGGGGCATCGGCTTGGCCATCGCGCGGACACTCTACAATGCCGGATATAGCGTAAGCCTGGGCGCCCGGGACCCGGATTCGTTAGCGGATCTCACGGACGGCTGGGCGCCGGAGCGATTCCATACCGGCTGCTACAACGCCGAGGATCAGGAAACTCACCGCCGATGGATCGCCCATACGGTGGCGCGGTTTGGCCGCCTCGACGGCCTGGTGAACAACGCCGGAATTATGGAAGAGGTCTCCGTCGAGGATGACAATGACGAGGCGCTGGATCGCATGTGGGCGGTCAATGTGAAGGCGCCGCTGTCGATGATTCGAACCGCCCTGCCCCATCTGCGCCGCAGCGGCGCGGGACGGGTCATCAACGTGGCGTCACTGGCCGGCAAAGCGGTTTATGGCAGCGCCGTTGGCTACCCGATGACGAAGTTCGCCGCCGTGGCGCTTTCCCACGCGACACGCCATGCGGGCTGGGACGACGGTGTGCGCTGCACGGCCCTGTGCCCGGGCTATGTCGCCACCGACATGACGGCGGCGGTGGAGAGCGTCCCGTTCGACCAGATGATAGCGCCGGGCGACCTCGCGGCGGTGGTGCTGACCGTGTTGTCTCTGTCCAACACGGCGTCCATTGCCGAACTCGTGGTAAACTGCCGTGCCGATGTAATGATGTAGCCCGGCGGTTCCGGCGTCGAAGCAACGCTCCCGTATATCCCCCGCCGCTTTAGGCGAGTTTCGCCAGCAGTTCAGGCGGGATGTGCGGCACCGGGTCCGAATTCTGCCAGCATGGCAGCGCTTCGACCCGCGCGATCCAGCCGCGAATATTGGGGTAGTTCTCGAGCGGCAGTTTTTGCACGGCATGGAGATGCATCGGCGCCGCCACCGCGATGTCGGCGATGGTCGCATGGTCGTCGCATAGCCATTCACGGCCCTCGAGGCTGTTCTCCAGGATTGCCGCCCGGCTATGAAACACCGGCGCGTGTTCGGCCAGAACAGCGTTGTCGGGTGTATCGTCAAGCATCGGCTTGACCACGTTCTCCACGAGATAGACGTAGCAGGCGGAAAACCACTTGCCCGATTCCCACAACAGCCAGCGCGTAATGTCGCCGCGAATCTTGGGGTCGTCCGGGTATACGGTCTTATTACCCAGCTTTTCGCTGGCATAGACCAGAATGGCGTTGGATTCCCACAACTTCAGGTCACCATCGACCAGCGCCGGCAACTCGGCGTTAGGGTTGATCGCGGTGTACGCCGACAGCTTGTGTTCGCCGCCGAAATAGCTCAGCAGTTCGTCTTCGTAACCGGCGCCGATCAGTTCGAGGCCGGCGACAACTTTGCGACAGTTCACGGTAATTGGGTCGTAATAGAGTTTCATGATTTTCTCCCCGGTTGACTATTCTGACTGGGCGTGGATTTAAGCCGCTCTCATCGCGGTTCCCCGCCCTCGCCCTCGCCAGGCGATCTTTTTGTCTTTTCGATACAGACGGGCAGCGCTCGTCGGTCGTCCGGACCATACCATCGGATTAGCGGTATCTGGAAGCAAATGCGCAAGGAATACGAAGCGCCGCCCATGGTCGCCGGCATCGCCGACTAGTCGTCCCGCGGATCGTCGGCGGTCGAGTGGTCTGTCGGCTGCGGCGTGACGGTCATCAGAGTGACGCCGTCCGGCGCATGGAAGCGGTGCCACAGGCCCTGGGGCACCACGGTCAGCATGCCGGCGGTCAAGGTCAACTCAACCGGTCCATCATCAGTGAGAATGGTCATGGTGGTCTCGCCGCCCAACACATGAACCAGTTCGTCGCCGTTGCGGTGGCGCTCCCATTCACTATGGCCGTCGAAACTGCCGGAGAAGATGCCGCCATCGCGGTAGTCGGCCAGAGTTGCGAACGCTTTGTCCGACTCCTCGTCCGGGGTATGGGGGGTCCGTCCGTGGAGCACGGGCAAGGGTTCCAATGTTGCCTTGATATCGACGGCTTTGACCATGTCAGCCTTCCTGGTTGGCGGGATGAACCGGCGAATCTTTCGGGGTCAGCAGGAAGCGTCGGGCCTGCTCGCGATAGCCGCTGTAAACGTGGCCCTCGTTGGCGTCGAGGAAGGCGTCGCGGTTGTCCCGGTACCACGCCGGCAGGTTGTACCACGCCAGACCGGCATCGGCGTGGTGGGCCGAATGCAGGTTGTTGTTGAGGAACAGCAGGCCGAACAGGGGTCCGGATTCCACCACCGCGCTGCGCGCCGCCGGCGCCACCGCCGGGCGATGCTCGGCGAAGGACCGCAACATGGTCAGGGACAGGCCGGGGTATGCGAAAAACAGCACATAGGCCCAAAACGGGATGCCGCAAATCGCCATGGCCCAATAGAGCACCGCGGCGACCATGGGAATATGCACCAGCCAATGGATCACATGGCGGCGGTCGCCGGCGGCAATCATTCGCCACTCGCCGATCACCAGTTCCCCATAGGCGAAGACCGGCCCGGTGAGCAGGCGGCCGACCAAGGTATTGCGGAACCATAACAACCAGCGCCGTGGCGGCGTCATGGCCAGCCAGGCATCGAGCGCGACGTAATAGGATTCCGGATCGACCCCAGGGATCGTCAGATCCTGATCGCGATGATGGGCGAGATGGCTCTCGCGATAGATCGGATAGGGCAGCCACAGCCACAGACAGGGATAGCCGAGCACGTCGTTGATCAGCCGTGAGCGGGTCGGATGGCCGTGCAGAACCTCGTGCTGGAGCGAGCCCTGCCAGCACACGACCCAGGGCCCCAGCACCAGCGCCAGCCACCACGGCATGGCCTGATAATGCCACGTTGTCAGGCCGTAGCCACCGTTGACGCACAGGACCAACAACCAGGTCGGCGCCTCGGCGCGGCGCCACCAAGTTGGGTCGCTATGAATTTGTCGCTGGATCATCGGCCACTCCTCACGGTAACAATACGATTATCTCATCCGCCATGGCGCGACAATACGCATAGTGAGGTTAACGGAGGATCCGACAATGAATATGGTGAACACCAATCCCGGCGACCACCTGGAAACGTGGGCGACCAAGGAACTGGCACAGTACGCCGTCGATGCGAGCTTTGATGCATACCCAGCCGATACCATCGATCTGGCGAAAATGTTCATTCTCGACAATCTCGGCTGCATGATCGGCGGCACCCAGACCGCCCTTGGGCAAAGCATGCTCAAGACCGTCGGTTCCATGGGCGGCGAGCCACAAGCATCGGTCATCGGCACCGACTTGAAAATTCCGACTATTCAAGCCGCCCTGATTAACGGCACCACGGCCAACGCCCTCGACTTCGATGAGACCTTGCACGGTCTCGGCCATCCCAGTTCGACGGTCATTCCCGCCGCCTTCGCTCTCGGTGAGCGCGCGCATGTCTCGGGCCGGGACCTGATCACCGCCGTCCTGGTCGGCTTCGATGTCGGCAACCGCATTGGCCGCGCCATCCAACCGACGTACGAACGTCTGCGTGAAGTCTGGAACGTCGGCACCTGGCAGACCTTCGGCGCGGTCTCGGCGGCGGCCAAGATCCTCGGGCTCGACCTCGATCAAACCCTCAACGCCTATGGCACCGCCGGCGCGACGGCGCCACTGCCGAACACCCAGAAGTGGGGCTGGGACCTGGCCGAGCGCCCCATCCATTGGGCCAAGGAGCCGACCGGATGGCCGAGTTGGACCGGTCTGCTCGCCGCCGAGCTGGCGTCCAACGGCTTTGTCGGCAACCGCTTTATCCTCGACGGCGACAACGGTTTCTGGATCATGGCCGGCTCGGACCGTTGCGACTTCAATATGATGACGGCAGGTCTCGGAGAAGAATTCGAAGTCCGGAGCCTATCGATCAAACCCTACTCAAGCTGCCGCTGGCAGCATGCGGCACTCGATTGCGTTGACGACCTGAAAGCACAGCATGAGCTAACCCCGGACCAGGTCCAAAGCGTCGTCATCCACACTTTTGACTGGCTCCTGGCCCACGAAATATATGAGCCTAAGGATATGGTGGATGCTGAGTTCAGCTTGCCCCACGTGGTCGCCATGGTGCTTCGCGGGCAGCGGCCCGGACCTGATTGGTTTACCCCGGAGGCGCTCTACAACGACGAGGTGATCGCCTTGTCGAGAAAGGTCACCGTTGTATTCGATGAGGAGATCAATCAGGCCTATCATGACGCCGACAAGATTGGCGCCCGGGTTGAAATCACGACGACGTCGGAGGCCAACCACTGCGCCGTCTCCAACACACCAAAAGG
>JAYGEF010000270.1:0-5347 GCA_046582535.1 Alphaproteobacteria bacterium | reverse complement strand
GATTACGTTCCGGCCACGGTAAAATGGTTCAATCCCAATAAGGGCTACGGTTTCCTGTCCCTCAACGACGGCACCCCCGACGTCTTCGTCCATATGCGGACCTTGCGCCAGTTCGGCGTCGTCGCCCTCGACCGTGGGCAGGAGGTCCAGGTCCGTATCGGCCAGAGTGAGCGCGGTCCCCAGGTCTCCGAAATCTCCGTAGGCTGATCCACCAGCGTCACGACACTATAAAAACTCGCATTTACAACGCATTGATAGAACGTATTTATGTTCCCCATTATATTTGTACGACATTTTCTCGTGGCCGCTACGTTACTGGCGGCCAGTCTTTCCCTATGGTCCGCCGGCGCTGACGCAGTCGAGTTCCCCAAAGCAAGCCTGGTGATTGCCACCGCGGCCGGCGACGTGGCCCTGAATATCGAAGTCGCCCGCGACGCCGGGCAACGCAGTCAGGGGCTGATGTACCGCACGGCCATGGCGCCCGACGCCGGCATGCTTTTCATCTACGAGGCATCCGGCCCGATATCCATGTGGATGAAGAATACCATTCTGTCCCTCGACATGCTGTTCATTGCCGGCGACGGTCGGATCACCCGCATCGTCCGCCACACCAGCCCCATGTCCGAGGCCGTCATCAGCTCGCGCGGCGCGGTTCGGGCGGTGCTCGAACTCAACGCCGGCGCCGCCAAAAAAATGGGCATCAAGACCGGTGATCATGTCAATCTGGCGCCGTTCGTGGCGCCATAGGATGCGGCCCGCTTGTGGCGGCGGGCGGCTTCGTGTATTCGAAGCCCGGACATTGAAATCCACGGGGCGTAGCGCAGCCTGGTAGCGCACCTGCTTTGGGAGCAGGGGGTCACAGGTTCGAATCCTGTCGCCCCGACCAATCTTTGCAAAATATGGTTGGCGGGCCCGTGGTTGGGCCTTGCCAGGGCGGCGCGGTTGCGTGCAGATTGACCGGTACAAAATCCGCGAGGTCAATTCAGTACACGCTGACCTGAGAGAGCCGCCATGCCAGAGACCGCCGCGACCGACAACGCCCCCTTGACCTCACGCGGCAAGGCCCGGAGCCGGGCCCGGGACCGCGCCAAACGCAACGCCATCATCAGCCAGCCGAAGCCGACCCTGCACCGCAGCCTTGCCGACTACGACGCCTTTCCCATGGAAATGGTGGTCGAGACTCATGAGCAAGTCCTGTCCCTTGTGGAGGACATCGGCATCGAGTTCCGCGACGAGGAGGCCCTGGCCCTGTGGCGCCAGGCCGGGGCCAAGGTCGATGGCGCCCTGGTTCGGGTGCCCCGCGAGTTGCTCATGGGGTTGCTCGAAACCGTGCCGTCCGAGTTCTCCCTGGCTGCCCGCAACCCGGCCCGCAGCGTCATAATCGGCGGGCGCAATACGGTGTTCGGGCCGGGCTACGGCGCCCCCAACGTGGTCGACCTCGACTGGCTGCGGCGGCCGGCGACCCTGGCGGATCTCGAAAACTTCTATCGCCTGACCCACATGGCCCCGGCCATTCAGGTCAACGGCGGGGTCATCGTCGAGCCCACGGACATCGCCATACCACTGCGCCACCTGCACATGGTGGCCCAGGGCTTTCGCCTCACCGACAAGCCTGTGCTGGGACCGGTAACCTCGGCGGAGCGGGCGCAAGACGCCATCGCCATGGCCGAGATCGTGTTCGGGGAAGCGTTCGTGGATAGCCATCCGGTCTACATCGGGCTGATCAACAGCAACTCGCCCCGGGTGTGGGACGAGACCATGCTCGACGCCCTGAAAACCTACGCCCGGGCGGGCCAGGCCGTATTGGTCCAGCCGTTTTCCATGATGGGCGCCAGCATGCCGGCCCATTTCATCGCCGCCACGGTCCAGGCCTGCGCCGAGGCCCTGGTCGCCATCGCCCTGATGCAGTTCATCCGCCCTGGCGCGCCCGCCATCATGGGCGGCGGCGCCGGCGCCGCATCCATGAAGACCGGCGGCCCCATGGTGGCGGCCACCAGCGCCTTCTGGGCCCTGTTCCTGGGCTCCCAGATGTGCCGCTTCTACCGCATCCCGAAGCGCGCCATCGCCGGCGCCTCCTGTTCCAAGCACCCGGATATGTACGCCGGTTACGAAGGCGGGCTGACCGCCATGGCGACCATGCTGGCGGGCTCCGCCTTCGTCAATCACACCGGCGGCATGCTCGAAGGCTTGCTGACCATGAGCTACGCCAAATGCGCGGTCGATTACGAAATCATGGATTTGCTCAACGTCACCATCGGCGACGACGACCGCGACGGTGCCGAAGAGGCTCTGGCGACGATCCCCGACATCGAACCCGGCGGCCACTTCCTGGGCACCGCCCATACCCTGGCTCATTACCCCTTCCAACCGGAATTGCAGGACTACAACACCTTCGAACAATGGGACGAAGAAGGCCGCGTCAACACCGACGAACGCGGCCGCCGCCACGCTATTGCCCTGCTCGAGGCCTACGAAGCCCCGCCCATCGATCCGGCTATCGACGAGGAACTGGGCGAATTTGTCGAGCGACGGAGTAGGGAGCTTGGCGGTTAGACTTATATCCGTCTTCGCGGTTTTAGCCCTTGCGGGCGGGTTCGACAGGGTCTGGTGTTCGCCCGACGGGCGCCGCATCGCCGTCGATGGTCTGGCTGTGATCACGCCCGTCGGCCAACGCGCAACTGGCGCCTATCACGAGCAGGACTTTGCATTCCCCGTGCCCGACAACGAGCGTGACGCCGGTTCTGTCATCTGGACCGAACCGGTCGACGAGAACACGGCGCGGGTGAGCATCGTCGGGGCAAAACAAGTAGAACCGCCGCCTCACGACCGCTGGCGGCGTTGCGACGTGACCTCCTAACCCAACACCCGCAACCCACGCTCCAACGCCTCACCGAACCCATCCAGTTCATCGGTGGTCATGGCCGTCGAGAGGAAGGACGAGAGTTTCGGCGACATGATGTAGCCGGCATTGAGCAAATCCAGGTGCAGTGCCTTGCCGCGCGCGGATTCGTCGCCGACCGGGTAGGCGTCGCGGTAGTTGGTCATGGGGCGGTCGTGGAGGTGGAGGGCGAACATGCCGCCGACGCCGGTGACCTGTCCCGTGACGCCGGCCGCCTGGAGAGCCTGGGCCGAGACCTTGCGGGCGTGGTCGCCGAGTGCCTCAAGGTTATCGTAGGCCTCGGGGGTCAGCATCTCCATGGTTGCCAGACCGGCGCTCATGGTCACCGGGTTGGCGGTGAACGTGCCGCTCGACGGGTTGAGCGGCTTGCCGTCCTGGTGGCTGAACACCGCCATGGCGACCTCCGTGCCGGCCACGGCGCCGACCGGGAAGCCGCCGCCGATGATCTTGGCGAAGGTGGTGTAGTCGGGCTTGATGCCAAAGCGCGCCTGGGCGCCGTGATAGCCGAGACGGAAGGCGATGACCTCGTCGATGATGATGCTGGCGCCGATTTCCTTGGCGACCTGCTGGATCATGGCGACAAAGTCCGCTGTCATGGGGATCATGCCGAAGACGCCGGGCGCCGGGTCGATGAGGATGGCGGCCAGGGTGTCGCCGGCATGGCGCAGAATGCGCTCGGCAGTTTCCACGTCGTTGAACGGAAAGACCACCGTATCGTCGAGCACCGCCTGGGGTGAGCCCGCCGCGAAACGCACCGACCGCGGATCGTTGCCCCAGTTGGCCGGCGCTGAATCAAGGCTGACCTCGGCATAGTCGTACATGCCGTGGTAGGCGCCTTCGACCTTGGCGATGCGTGGCCGGCCGCTGCGTGCCCGGGCCGCCTTGAGGGCGATCATCACCGCCTCGGTGCCGCTGTTGCAGAACCGTACCCGGTCGACCGAGGCGATGCGCCCGCACAACAACTCGGCCATGGCGACTTCGGCCTCGGTGGGCATTGCGAAACAACTGCCCTGGGCCGCCGCCGCGGTGGCCGCCTCGATGACCCGGGGATGGGCGTGGCCGTGAATCAACGAGGCGAAATTGTTCATCATGTCGAGGCGCCGGGTGCCGTCGACGTCGATGATGTAAGCGCCTTCGCCGCGCTGCGCGTAGATCGGAAAGGGGTCGACCCAGGTTTGCAGCCGTGAAATACCGCCGGGCAGCACAGCCCTGGCGCGGTTGAAAAGCGCGGCGGACTTGGAACCGCCATCTGGCCATGTGGTTGTCACGTTGCACCTCCGGGGAAAATCACGGCGCCAGGAAAACCCAAGGCAAAAGCCATCACTCACCGTCTCCATGACCATGGTAGCCGGAGGATGCCGAAATTTCGATGCCTGGAAGCGCCCCATCGGGCAAAAAAAATCCCTCGAGGGGGATAAATTGGCCCCGCCCGGTAGTGGGGGGAGGGGGCGGGGCCATAGGGAGGCTAGGAAAGTAGGACAGGGGGATGTCCTAATGACTAGAATTCTAGGCTGCGTGGGTTAAGAAGAGGTTAACGGTTTAAGAAAATTCGAAAATCGGCAATATAGGTGCGAACGGTCAGCTACCGCGTGTAATAGCGTAGAAAAAAAGCACCTGTACTAATTGCGGCAAAGCCCTAAGGGAGTTGACGAATGGCAGAGAACGAACCAATTTCCGGCCAGATTGAGGTTGATGACGTGGTCGCGGCCGGCGCGCCGTGGTCAGGGATCGTGCGCCGCGGCCAGGTGTTGCGCATTGTCGATACCGAGGGCAGCCAGGGGATCGACTTCCTGTGTTACAACGCCGATCAGCCCGACGAGCGCTACCATGCGCCCAACACCCTCAAGGCGAGCCTGACCCTGAAGCTCGGCAAGGGCCATGTGCTCTATTCCGACGACGCCCGTCCCTTATTCACCATCATCGAGGATACCTGCGGCGGCCACGACACCATTGGCGGCTGCTGCAGCGCGCCGAGCAACATGATGCTCTACGGCGCCGCCAATTGCCCCGGCTGCCGTGAAAACTTCCTTATCGCTCTGGGCGATCACGGCCTCGGGCGCCGCGATATCGTGCCCAATATAAATTTCTTCTGTGATGTCCCGGTGGCTGGCGACCGCTCATTGAGCGAGGCGGTATTCGTCGAAAGCCATTCCCGGCCCGGCGACTTCGTCGACCTGCGCGCCGAGATGGACGCCCTGGCGATCATCTCCAACTGCCCGCAAATCAACAACCCGTGCAACGACGGCAGCCCGACGGCCATTCGGGTCACCATTTGGACGCCGGAATAAGCCGGCTCTTGCGTCCCCGGCGCCAGGTGTCTATAGAGCCCTCATAAGACCCACATGAGGACGTAATCATGGACGTGCGTATCTACCGGCCCGCCAAGTCGCCGATGCAGTCGGGAACCGCCAACGCCAAGCGTTGGGTCATGGAATTTGAACCCACGGC
>JAYGEF010000206.1:0-3761 GCA_046582535.1 Alphaproteobacteria bacterium | reverse complement strand
ATATCCCTTCGCCCCACCTCATCCTTACGAATGCTGATGGGTCTAAAATCTAACTGGGGTAAGTGCGTGTAACCCTTTCTATACGCAAAATCCATCATATGGTTGATAGTGGATTGTTCGTTACGGATAGTGACCGACTGGGTGCCTGGTATGGTTTCCTTTCTCCAACTTTCATAGTCATAGAAAGAGTTTCGTTCCAGTTCCCCTATTTTTAGACCCGCACCCTTATACGCAAGAATATGCTTCATCTGCGATTTGATGGTGACTAACCGACCTTTGGTAATCCTTGTACCAACATCTCTCTTCCTCCAATCGGTGTAGAGGTCTGTAAGTTCTTGGAGGGATAGACCGAAGAGTTTTTTACCCGACGAAACATTCGCCATCGTTTCCAAGTAGAGTTTTTCTGCCCTCTCGGTTGCTGCCTCAAAATCTCTGGTTTGTAGGGATTTCCGTAGATACTTTTTCTCGTTCCCTATCCACATACGGAACTGCCAGACCTCACCAGATTGGGGAACACGCAGGATTTGTGCCTTCCCACCGAAGATGTCGTGGTTTTGGGAACCTTTTGTTCCCTTGCTTACCCGTATCCGTTTCTTTGCCAATCAACACACCCGTTCTCACTACTCACCAGAGTAGTAACCAGAAGTTTGTAAAAACCTCTGTAATTCAAACAGAAATGTTATTAGAAATCAAGGGGTAAGTTGGATGTATGTAACATCTTTGTAATAATAATAATGTTTATTAACAATAATTTATGAGTTGATTACTACTCCCACTCAATCGTGCCAGGCGGCTTCGACGTGACGTCGTAGACGATGCGGTTGATGCCGCGCACTTCGTTGCAGATGCGGGTCGAGACCTGGGTCAGGAATTCCACCGAGAACGGATAGACATCGGCGGTCATGCCGTCGGTGGAGGTCACCGCGCGCAGGGCGCAGACGTACTCGTAGGAGCGCTCATCGCCCATGACGCCGACGGTGCGCACCGGCAGCAACACGGCGAAGGCCTGCCAGATGGCATCGTAAAGCCCGGCGTTGCGAATTTCCTCGAGATAGATGGCGTCGGCCCGGCGCAGCAGGTCGGCCTTCTCCCTGGTGATCGCACCGGGAATGCGGATCGCCAGGCCGGGACCGGGGAAGGGATGGCGATCGACCATGACGTCGGGCATGTCGAGTTCGCGGCCGAGAGCCCGCACTTCGTCCTTGAACAGCTCGCGCAGGGGCTCGACCAGGGCCATGTTCATGCGCTCGGGCAGGCCGCCCACATTATGATGGGATTTGATGGTGACTCTGGGGCCGCCGGCGAACGACACGGATTCGATGACGTCCGGATACAGCGTGCCCTGAGCCAGGAAGTCAGCGCCGCCGGCGTTCTTGGCCTCTTCCTCGAAGACATCGATGAAGGTGCCGCCGATGATTTTGCGCTTGGTTTCCGGATCGCTGACGCCGGCCAGCTTGCCGAGGAACAGATCGGCGGCGTCGCGATGGACCAGGGTCATGTTGTAGCGGTCGCGGAACATGGTGACCACCTGATCGGCCTCGTTTTCGCGCATCAGCCCGGTATCGACGAAGACGCAGGTCAACTGGTCGCCAATGGCCTCTTGCAGCAGCACCGCAACGACCGATGAATCGACGCCGCCGGACAGCCCGCAGATAACCCGCCCATGGCCGACCTGGGCGCGAATCTTGGCGATTTCCTGCTGGCGAAATGCCGCCATGGTCCAGTCGCCGGTGCAGCCCGCGACCCGGTGGGTGAAGTTCTTCAGCAGCGCCGCGCCGTGGGGCGTATGAACCACCTCCGGATGGAACTGCACGCCATAGAACCGCCGCTCGTCGTTGGCGATGGCGGCAAAGGGCGCGCCGTCGCTGTGGGCCACCGGGCGAAAGCCGGGGGGCAGGGCGACAACCCGGTCGCCATGGCTCATCCACACCTGCTCCCGGTCGCCGGGCTTCCAGACGTCGTGGAACAGCTCGCAATTGTCGTCTACATCGATGAACGCGCGGCCGAATTCGCGGTGGTCCGAGCCTTCGACCTCGCCGCCAAGCTGGGCGCACATGGTCTGCTGGCCGTAGCAGATGCCCAGAACCGGGACGCCCATGTCGTAGGCCACCTGGGGCGCGCGGGGGGTTTCCGCTAGGGTGACCGACGCCGGCCCGCCGGACAGGATGATGGCGCGCGGTTCGAAAGCCACGATTTCCGATTCCGGTGTGTTGAATGGCCTGACTTCGCAATAGACCCCGTTCTCCCGCACCCGACGGGCGATGAGCTGGGTGTACTGGGCGCCGAAGTCGAGGATAAGGACGCGGTCGGTCACTCGGGTACGCGCCGCGAAAGCAATACAAGCACCAACGAATCATCAGCTCCCATGGCTTGCCTTGTATTCGTCGACCTCTTCCTTGAGGTCCTTGTATTCCCCGCAAGCGAAATAACACGACCGGCCGAGGCGGTCGAGATGCGCCTCGGCCTTGTCGAGTTGGTCGAGCTCAAGATAGAGCTCGCCGATATATTCATTGGCGCCGCGATGCTTGCTGTCGATTGCCAGCGCCTGATTGTAGTTCTCGAACGCCTTCTCCACATTGCCCAGCTTGCGATGGCTGAAGCCCAGCATGTTGTAGGCATCGGCGTTTTTTGGATCGGCCTGAACCGCCTTGTCCAGACTGGCGATGGCGGTGGCGTAGTCGCCTCTATCCGCCGCCGCTTTGCCCGCGTCATAGTCGGTTACGGTCGTGGTGGTGGTGCTCGAACTTGCACCGCTGGCCGCCCAGGGAGGCGTTGGCGCCAGAACCAGGGCCGCCACCAAAGCAACAGAAAAAATAATCGGTTTCATGGTCATGCTTTCACCTCGTGCGGTTCAATCATTGTGCCGATAGTTAGGCGCTTCACGGGTCACGGTAATGTCGTGAACATGGCTCTCACGCTGGCCGGCGCCGGTGATCCGCACGAACTGGCAATTGGCTTTCATGGCAGCGATGTCGGCGTTGCCGGTGTACCCCATGGCCGCCCGCAGGCCGCCGATCAATTGATGGGTGATGGCGCCAAGCGGGCCGCGGTACGGCACCCGGCCTTCGACACCCTCGGGGACCAGCTTGAGCGAATCCTTGATCTCCTGCTGGAAATAGCGGTCGGCCGAGCCCCGCGCCATGGCGCCGAGGGAACCCATGCCGCGATAGGACTTGTAGGACCGCCCCTGAAAGAGAAACACCTCGCCGGGGCTTTCGTCGGTACCGGCGAACAGGGATCCGATCATGGCGCAGTCGGCGCCCGCCGCCATGGCCTTGGCGAGATCGCCGGAATAGCGAATGCCGCCGTCGGCGATGACCGAAACCCGTTGATCGCGGCAGCGCTCGGCGACGTTGGCGATGGCGGTGAACTGGGGCATGCCAACGCCGGCGACCATGCGCGTGGTGCAGATCGATCCCGGCCCGATGCCGACCTTGATCGCATCGGCACCGACATCGACAAGCGCCTCGGCGCCGTCGCCAGTGGCCACGTTGCCGGCCACCACCTGGGTATAGTTGCTCAGCTTCTTGATGCGATCGACAACATCGATGACGCCTTGCGAATGGCCGTGGGCGGTATCGACCACGATGAGATCGCAACCGGCGTCGAGCAGCGCCTCGGCGCGGGCAAAGCCCTTGTCGCCGACACCGGTGGCGGCGGCGGCGCGCAGGCGGCCTTCCTCGTCCTTGCAGGCGTCGGGGAAGTTCTTCGACTTCTCCATGTCCTTGACCGTGACCAAGCCGGTACAGCGATAGTCGCCA
>JAYGEF010000149.1:0-4401 GCA_046582535.1 Alphaproteobacteria bacterium | reverse complement strand
TTGAACTTGCCGACGATGGCCTGCTTGACCTCGGGAGTGCCGTCGACCGCGGTGTATTTGGTATCGCCCGCGGCGATCGCCGCGTAGGCGGCTTCCTTGATGTTATCGGGGGTATCGAAGTCGGGCTCGCCGGCGCCGAGGCCGATAACATCGCGGCCCGCTGCCTTGAGCTCGCGCGCCTTGTTGGTGACGGCGATGGTGGGCGATGGCTTGATACGGTCGAGACGGGCGGCGAGGATGCTCATGGCGGCCTCCGGAAAGCAGCGTTAGGGATGAATTTCGGGCGCACCATACGCCCGCAGTGAGGCCTTCGCAACAGCGCCGATTTAGTCAGGCAATCCAGCCTCGCGTAAGCCGCCGAGGACCCGGTCGAGGCGTGCCGGGTCGGTATAGAACTGGCCGTTGCCGTAGGCGGTAAGCGAAAATCTCGGGTGCAGCGCCAACAACTCACGCGCTGCCTCCTTGGTCTCGTCATGGCGGCCCATTTCCGTCAGCATGCTGATCAGATTGATCCGGGGTATTTGCAGATCGGGTGAGCGGGCAATGCTATCGCGCGCGGTGATCAGCGCCCCGTCGAGCTGTCCATTCCAGCGCAAGGCCTCGAACAGGTTGATGACGTAATACCCGGTCGAGCGCGGGCTCATTCGAACGGAGGCCCTGGCGCGCGCCAGGGCCTCCTCGTTGTGCCCCGCGAACATAAGTATCTCGCCGCAGGTTGCGTGCATCTCGGAATTGCCAGGGGCGAGTTCGACAGCGCGCCGGGCGGCGGCAATGGCGGCCTCGCTTTCGCCCAGTACCATGAGGATACCGCTTCGAATATGCCACGTTTGCGCCTCGGCGAGCCCGGCGGCAGACAGTTTTTCAATGATTTCCTCGGCCCGCGCCAACAGCGCCGCCGCCTGGTCGGTTCTGGTGTACCGGGCATCGAACCAGTAGGTCCAGGCAATCAGCCCCCAGGCGCCACCATAATCCGGGTCGAGCGCCACCGCCAGTTCAGCCAGTCGCCGGGCCTCGGCGGCACCCTTGCGGGTCGCGGCGTACCATTGGTCCCAGGCCTGGGCCATGTACTGCCAGGCCTCGAAATTGCGCGTGCCGTCCTGCCACAGGCGCGCGGTCTCGCCCCACACCAGGGTGACCTGGAGCGCCGTTGTCACGTGGCGGGTAATCTCGTCCTGAACGTCGAATACATCCTCGGCCTGTCGGTCATAGCGCTCGGCCCACAGGTGGCTGCCGTCCTTGGCGTCGATGAGCTGGGCGGTGATGCGCAGGCGCTGGCCGGCGCGCCGCACGCTGCCCTCGAGCACATAGCGCACCCCGAGTTCGCGGCCGACCTGGGGAATATTCACCGCCTGGCCCTTGTAGACGAACGTCGAGTTGCGGGCGATGACGAAGAGCTCGGGAATCTTCGACAGCGCGGTAATGATGTCTTCGGTCATACCGTCGGCGAAGAATTCCTGTTCCGGGTCGGCGCTCATATTCTGAAACGGCAATACGGCGATGGACGGTTAATCGCCAGCGCCCACGGGTAATCGGGAAATGTTCGGAGCGGCCGCATCGCCGCCCAGCCGCACGCGCCAGACGCGCTGCCGCTCGGGGATGTTTTTGAGCGTCTGTTCGCCCATGTCGTCGTACGCGAGGTCGAGCTTGCCGCGCACTTGGTTGTAGGCGCCATCGGACAGGGTGACGCCGCCGGGCTCGGCGATTTCCTGGAGGCGGGCGGCGATATTCACCCCATTTCGGAAGATGCCATCGCCGTCGACCATGATGTCGCCGAAGTTGACGCCGATACGGTAACAAATCTGGCCATCCTCGGGGACGCCGGAATTGCGCTCGACCATGGCCTCTTGGATTTCGACGGCGGAACGCACGGCATCGACCACGCTGGCATATTCGACCAGGGCGCCATCGCCCATCAACTTGACGAGGCGTCCATTGTTGGCCGCGATATTGGGGCTTACCAGTTCGGCCTGATGGGCCTTGAGGCACGCCAGCGTGCCGGCTTCATCGGCCGCCATGAGGCGGCTGTAGCCGACCACGTCGGACGACACTATGGCGGCCAGCCTGCGCTCCACGAGTACCCCCCACCCTTTTCCTCCAGCCTAAACGATTTCGATGTCGCTGGTGACGACGATTTGCTCGTCGAAACCCTCGAGGGTGATGACCGCATTGGCCGCGACCTTGCCGTCGCCCGCCATGGTGCCGTCGGCCTGGGCGCCGCGAATGGTGTTCTCGATCTCGCGCTGGGCGGTGATGCCGACCTTCTTGAGGAATTTGCGCAGCGACATGTTAAAAATCTCTTCGTCCATTATTCTCAGCTCCTTTGACTAAGCGCCGCCGTTGGTGACTAAGCGCCGCAGTTGGCTTCGGGAATGTAGCGGAACACCATCTCGCGCAGGGAAACCAGGCCGACCAGGGCGCCGCCCTTGGTCACCAGGGCGCGGGACAGGCCAAACCGGCTAAGCAGCTTAACCGCGTATTTGATATCCATTTCGTAATCAACGGTGACGACAGGCTTGGACATCACCTCGTAGACATTGGTGCGCTCCGGCGAGCGGTTCTCGGCGATCACCTTGGCGGCGATGTCCGAGAGCACGATGATACCGTACTCGTCACCGTCATGGCGGCGGTCGATGACGAGGGCGCCGACGTTGTCGCGGCGCATCATATCGAGCGCCTCCTGGACCGTGGCCAGGCCGTTGATCAACCCCGGCGACGGGCGCATCAGGTCACGCACCATAGTGTATGTTTTCGGGCTCATATCTGGTCCTCAATTTCACTGGAGATGGTGCCGATTTGCGAGGTCAGCCCGACGGCGTCCTCGATATCGAGCTGGAAGGCGATGCCGTTGCCCGGCGAGTCGTCGAAATGACAGGCGCTGGCCACCTGTTCGAGAATGTCTCGGCTGAGATGCTCCTCGACCAACAGCAGCACCATATCGCGAGTGCCCTCCAGGTCGAGACCCAAGAACGTCTTGGCCGGTTTGAGGCCCTCGCCACGGGCGCTGGTAATCACCGTCGAGCCGGTGGCGCCGCCGGCGCGGGCGGCTTCGAGGGCGGCGTCGGTCTGGTCGACGTCGACCAAAGCGATGATGAGCTTGAACTTCATTTAATCCTCCTCTGGCGCAACGCCGTCGTCTGACTCGTGTATCAGACGACGAAGACGCCATGCGCTGAAATGGGCATAGCCCATTACGGTGATCATGGGAAACAGGCTGGCGAAGGCGATCAGGCCGAAGCCGTCAATCAACGGACTACGGCCTTCGATAGTCGAAGCGAGGCCGAGCCCCAAAGCAGCGACCAGGGGCACGGTGACAGTGGATGTGGTGACGCCGCCGGAATCGAAAGCCAGGGGCACGATGAATCGCGGCGCCAGCACCGCCTGAACAATGACGATGCCGTAGCCCAGCATGATGAAAAACGGCAGCGACGTGCCGCTGACGATGCGGAAACAGCCAAGCGCCACGCCGATGGCGACGCCCACGGCGACTGCCAGGCGCAGACCCCAGGGATCGATGGCGCCGCCCGATACTTCGCGCGCCTTGAGAGCCACGGCCATGAGCGACGGCTCGGCCACGGTGGTGGAAAAGCCGATGGCGGCGGCGAACAGGTAAAGCCAGAAGTAATCGCCCCAGGACGCCACCGAGTAGCCGTCCTGGCTGTGGCCGTGGACGAAGGCGAAGGAGCTGAGCTGATGCGCCATGGTCTTGCCGAGCGGGAACAGCGCCTGCTCAAGCCCGACCAGAAACAGCGCCAGGCCGAGCACCACATAGACGATGCCGATCATGGTGCGGCGCATATGAGGCAGGCGCTTGCGCAATACAAACGCCTGAAAGCCGACCAGCACGATGACGATGGGCGCCACGTCGATCAACGTGTCGCCGAGGGCGGTGAGCACCCGGGCCAGGCCCCGACCGGATTCCACTAGAAAATCATCCCGTAGATCAGTACGAAGATCATCGGCATCAGGCTGGCGAAGGCGATCAGGCCGAAGCCGTCGGTCAGGGGATTGCGGCCGCGAATGGCCGAGGCCAGGCCGATACCCAGGGCGGCGACCAGGGGCACGGTCACCGTCGAGGTGGTGACCCCGCCGGCGTCATAGGCAATGCCGACGATCTCCGGCGGCGCGAAACCGGTGATCACCACCACGATCAGGTAGCCGCCGATAATCAGATAATGCACCGGCCAGCCCATGACGATGCGCAGCACGCCAAGCACCAGGGCCGCCCCCACGGAAACTGCCACCGTATAGCGCAGCCCGCCGGCGTAATCGCCCAGGGCCGCCTCGCCGCCGCCGATCAGCCCGGCTTCGGAGGCCGCCCGGGCGGCCTCCGCGGCAACCGCGATGAGCGCCGGTTCGGCCACGGTGGTGCCGAACCCGAGGGCGAAGGCGAAGGCCAGCAGC
>JAYGEF010000081.1:0-3342 GCA_046582535.1 Alphaproteobacteria bacterium | reverse complement strand
GATCATCCATCTGGTTTTCGCCAACCTGAAGACGTGGCTGACCGGTATCCACCACGGCGTTAGCCACCAGCACCTACAAGCCTACCTCAACGAGTTCACCTTCCGCTTCAACAGGCGGTTCTACCCGTTCAACGCCTTCCGTTCATTGCTCGGCATCGCGGGTGACGCCTCTGCTCCAACCTATGCCGAGCTTTACTCGGGAGAGTGGCGACACCCTACATGTAGTGCTCGTGGGCGTTAACCGGATAGGCAAGGTTCATACCTTGTCGTTCCTAGACCAGAAAGGGAAAACGCGTATAAAGCGATAACGAAAGAACAACTCGTACTGATTGACCAAGCACAGGGGACGTTCTGGGGGACAATTCATAAGCTTACTCACGTCACAAACGAGTTCCTATGGAATTCCACTGATTTTATACGAGGTCGTGTTTTCCGAGCGGAAAAATCATCTATCGTCAGATTGATTGTTATTGAGATTTTTGGCGGACTTGTCCTGTGGGGATTCATTAGGTTACTCGGTTACTTAATCAGCGTTTCTATGACACGGAAAATTGATGCCCCGATATTGACAGCGAGAAGAAAGGTGTTTTTTGTATTCTGCATATGTCTATGTGCGGCGTTGGCCGGATCGGCATTTTTCTTTGTCGCTAATGGTTATTTTGTTGATGCGTCGTCAGGCTATCATTGATGTAATTTCAACGATGAAGTTGTTTGGCGTATCCGCAGAGGGGCAAGGCATTGTTGCGCAAAAATTGGTCGAGGCGGCGGCGGTGAGGAGCGAACGACAATCGCTAGGGAACTGATCGATGGCGGTCACCGGCATCAACCACATCACCCTGGCGGTATCGAACCTCGGCACGTCATTCGATTTCTATACCGATGTCCTCGGCTTCGCGCCGGTCGCTCGGTGGTCCAAGGTCGCCTACCTGACTGCTGGCGATCTGTGGTTGGCCCTTGTGCTTGGCGATGTCTCGGAAGCGCTATCGGACAGCGACTACAGCCACATCGCGTTCAGTTGCGACAAAGGCGAGTTCAAGGCGTTGGTCGAGGGTCTGCGGTCCGCCGGGTACGGCGCCTGGCAGGAAAACCGGTCCGAAGGCGACTCCTACTATTTCCACGACCCGGACGGCCACAAGCTGGAGGTTCACGTGGGCGATCTGGCCTCGCGGGTTGCCGACATGGAGCAAGACCCGTGGGATGAGTTCGAGTACTTTTGAGAATAATCCGCGAGGCGGTGTTTGACGGGTGTGGCATGATCAAAGAGTTTTCAATGCCGGCCTTCGCGGCTGGTGTTCTGGCCGCCTTCGTCGGGTTCGCCGGGTCGTTCGCCATTGTGGTTCAGGGGTTGTACGGGGTCGGGGCCAGTGGGCCCGAGGCGGCGTCGGGGCTCATGGCGTTTTCGGTTTCCATGGGGCTGTGCGGGGTCTTCCTGGCGCTCAAGACCCGCATGCCTATCAGCGTGGCGTGGTCGACGCCGGGGGCGGCGTTTCTGGCGACAGTGGTGCCCATGGAGGGTGGTTTCCCGGTTGCCGTCGGGGCGTTCCTGGTGACCGCCGTGCTGATCATTCTCGCCGGACTGTGGAAGCCGCTGGGGCGGGCGGTCTCGGCCATTCCCAAGCCCCTGGCCGCCGCCATGCTGGCGGGGGTGTTGTTGCGGCTCTGCCTGGCGCCGTTCGAGGCCATTGTCGCGTTCCCTTATGTCGGGCTGCCGATCCTCCTGGTCTGGGCCGTGGTTGCCAAGATCAACCGGCTGTTCGCCGTGCCCGCCGCGGTCCTGGTCGCCGCGGTGTTGATCGTCACCGTGTTCGATGTCGATGCCGCCGCCATGGGCGCCCTGTGGTCGAGCCCGTTTGTCGTCATGCCGCGCTTTACGGTCGCCGGCATCGCCCTGCCCCTGTTCGTCATCACCATGGCGGGGCAGAATATTACCGGCATCGCCGTGTTGAGCGGCTTCGGTTTCAAGCCCAATGCCGGCGCCATGTTCGGCTGGACCGAATTGTTCAGTCTGGCCTCGGCCCCGTTCGGCGGTCATGCGGTCAACCTCGCCGCCATCACCACGGCCATATGTGCCGGCCATGAGGCCCACCCGGATCCGGACAAACGCTACTGGGCGGCGGTGGTCGGCGGGGCGACCTACATCGGTTTCGGACTCACGGCGGGCGCGGCCATCGCCTTCATCAGCCTGTCGCCGCCGATCCTCATCGCGGCGGTCGCCGGCCTCGCCCTGTTCGGCGCCCTAAGCACCTCCCTGGTCAACGCCATGACGTCGGAACGGGACCGGGAAGCGGCGCTCATCACCTTCCTGGTGACGGTGTCGGGCATGACATTCTTCGGCATCAGCTGCGTCTTCTGGGGTCTTCTGGCCGGCGGCGCGATCTATTATTGGGACCACCGCCATGATCTTTGAAACCGAGCGTCTCATTATCCGCAATTACATAAACGAGGATCGCCCGGTGTTCGCCGCCATCGCCTGCAATCCGGCGGCGCGGGTGTTTCATCTAAGTGCATTGACCCGGGCCGAGTCCGACGCCTTCATCGACGTTCAGATCGCGACCATCGATGGCGCCGGCTACGGCTTCGCGGTGGTCGAACGCAAGGCCGACGGCGCGGTTATGGGCGATGTGGGACTTCGCGCTGTGCCCGACCATTATCTGTTTTCAAAGGATTTCGATTTCGAGATCGGCTGGCAATTCGACCCCGCCTATTTCGGCAACGGCTACGCCAGCGAGGCGGCCGAGGGCTGGCTCGACCGTGGTTTCGGGGCCCTGGGGATAGCGGAAATCGTTTCCTATACGGCCGCGCTCAAAACGCCGTCGATCAAGGTCATGGAGCGTATCGGCATGACCCGTGATCCGGCGCGCGACTACGATCATCGCAACACGCCGGAGGGCCATCCCTTGCGGCCGCAGATTGTTTTTTCGGTGGTTGGGCCGGGCTGATATACCCTAGGGCCTACGCGGCTCCTTCAATCACCGGTCAGGCGTATGTTTCAGGGCTTTGTCACGTTCGGGCGGTTGATCGTCGGCACGCTCAGAGACCTGGCGCCGATCATTTTGGTCATCGCCTTTTTCCAGATCGTCGTGCTCGAGCAGCCGTTCCCCGATCTTGAAAGCATGCTGCTCGGCCTGGTGCTGGTGATGATCGGCCTGGCCCTGTTCATCCAGGGCTTGGAGATGGGGCTGTTCCCCATCGGCGAGTCCATGGCCGGGGCCTTCGCCCGCAAGGGCAGCCTGGCCTGGCTGCTGGCCTTCGCCTTTGCTCTCGGCTTCGGCGTCACCGTGGCCGAGCTGGCGCTCATCGTCGTGGCCGGCGAGGCGGCGGCGGCGGCGGCCGAGGCCGGGT
>JAYGEF010000407.1:0-10076 GCA_046582535.1 Alphaproteobacteria bacterium | reverse complement strand
TCGACGATGCCGACAAGCGAGACGCCATCGCGCAACGCGAGGCCGCGAGCCGCGACAAATGGGCGGCGCAGGGACTCGACGTCTCGCTGATCAGTGCGGACTACGCGATGAATGGGCCGTGGTGGCGCGCAAACCGCACGCCGTTTCGAGCCGGCAACGTCTCGGAGACCAGCGACGGCCAGCCGGTCGCCCCGCTGATGGGCGGGTTCACCGACGCCGACGGCGGCAATGCGCGCGCCAATACCTATCCGAACTTCTGGCTCCACGGCTCGAGCGACCATGTGCACACCATGCGGGTGACGCCGATCGACGCGTCGACGACACGGATCCAGGCCGAATGGCTGGTCGACCAGGCCGCGCAGGCGGAGATTGACTACGATGTCGCACGTCTCATCGAATTTTCCAAACGGGTCAACGACGAAGATCACGTCATCGTCACCGACCAGGCGCGAGGCGTCGCCTCGTCGCGTTACCGGCCCGGCCCCTACGCGCCGGTAAAGGAGGCGCTGGCCGAGCATTTCGTCGCCTGGTACATCGAACAGCTGGCGGTGCCGAAGTGAACGATCCGCCGACGCGCGTGCCGCAGCACAACGAGCACGAACAGGAGACTGAACGTCGCAGTTGGTACGACGAAGAAGTTGGTCGACGCTAGGCGCCCGACGAGCGTTGTCAGACTAAAGCGAACCGGCATTCGAAGGTCGTGATGCACCCGCCCTCAGGCCGCTAGCTGGCGCCACTCGGCCAAGGCGGCAGAGCGGTTTTGCTTGAAGATGTCGCGGCAGTTGAGGTGGCGGTCCTGGTTGAAGTGGTTGTGAATAGAGGTATGGATGGAAGCAAATTTCTGAAGGGTCTTCACGTCCCTGAACTTCGCCATCGCCCGCTCTCGTCGTCGGAATGGCTGATGGGTACTTCTCGGTGGTTTGGTGCGCCCGCAACCAACTTCAGGCGGATTTTCTCAACTTGAGAATGGTATGGTCTTGACCAAATCCTGCCACAGCAACCAAATTAACCCCATTAACTCAGTGAGTTAGTGGGGTTTTTGTTTGTCCAGATTTTGCCTTAGAAATTTCGTGGAAGCACTACGGAAGCAACCGGCGGGATGTTTCTGTATGGGTTGGGAAATTGGAGTATGTCTCCTGTGCCCGACAAACTGGCCTTCGCCCGACGACAACCGTGATGCGTCAAGGATGACCTAGCCATGACCTTGGTGCCTTTCATTTTCGTCCGGAAACTTTGCGAACTTCGCCGGCCCGTAGTAACCCCGCTCCGTTATGTCCGCCGGTATTTGAACGCCCCAAACCAATCCCAGGCGCTTGAACACAACCCAAACACTGATATAACCGGCGCGCTCCGCTGCTTCTAAAACCTCAGGGATCGCGCCGGCCCTTGCTGCCGCCTGGTAAGCTTTCTCCGCAATTTCAGCGACGGGAACTGTCTCCGCATCATCCATCGCCGCTAATTCATTATCGCTGGCCTGGTCAACCTGGTAGCAATCCTTCAGACCCTTTGACCAGGTGAGTTGACGCGCGCCTTTGAAGGCAGCTTCATACAGCTGAAACAACCTAATGTCGCCGGTATCGCCGGACGCCATGGCATCGCCCAATATTTGGAAAGGTGATCGACCGCCAGCCTTGCCGGGCTTGATTATCTGGTCAACAATGCCGGCATGGCGGGCACCAGGAAGGCCATCGCACCTGACGACTTCGAGACCATGAGCGAGGATTTCTGGCGGCGTCTGCTGTCGGTCAATCTGGTGGGTCCGTTCCGCTGCACTCATGCGGCGGCGCCCTATTTGCGGGCGGCTAGGGGCGCCGTGGTCAATATCGTTTCCAGCGGCGCTTTCGTCGGCGGCGGCTCGAGTCCGGTTTATTGCGCGTCCAAGGCCGGGCTGGTCACCCTGACCAAGGAACTCGCCCGCGGCCTGGCCCCGGCGGTGCGGGTCAACGCCCTGGCGCCCAATGCGGTCAACTCCGACTGGGAATGCCGCTGGAGCGAGGAAGACAATATTAAGACCATCGCCACCACGCCGCTGCGGCGTATCGGTGAGCCGGCCGAATATGCCGAAATCATCTTGTTCCTCTGTGCCGGCGCGGCCTACGTTACCGGCGAGACCATTCGCGCCGACGGCGGCGCCTTTGCGTGAGTGTAGGGAGACGACCATGAGTAACGACACGGCCACGCTGATTCTCAGGGGTGGGCGCATCTGGCGCGGCGCCTGGCGCGGCTTCAGAGAGGCGCTGGCGGTAAACGGCGGCACTGTCACCGCGGCCGGCGACTGGCGCGACCTGGAGGGCCTGGCCGGCAGCGAGACCAAGATTATCGATCTCGCCGGCCGGGTGGTCATTCCCGGTTTCTGCGACGCCCATATGCACCTGCTGCCCCTGGGCCTGGCCCAGCGCGAGGTCGATGTGCGCCCGGAGACCACGCCGGACATCGCCGCCATCGTCCATGCGGTGCGCCGGCGGGTGGCCGCGACGCCGCCGGGCGGCTGGGTGGTGGGCCGCGGCTACGATCATTTCCTGACGCCCGAGAAACGCCATCCCCTGCGCGAGGAGCTCGACATGGCGGCGCCGGACAACCCGGTCTACCTCAAGCGCTGTTGCGGCCATATGGGGGTCGCCAACTCGGCGGCGTTGCGCGCCGCGGGCATCGATGAAGCCACGCCCCAGTCCAGCGGCGGCCACCGCGAGATGCAGAACGGCCGTCTCACCGGCCTGCTTCAGGAGCGCGCCCAGGAGACTGTCTACAGCGCCATGCCCAACGCCAGCCACGAGGCGTTGATTCGGGGCATCGAGGAGGGTGGCCGACTGCTCGCCGCCCAGGGCATTACCTCGGCCATGGACGCCGGCGTCGGCATGCGTGCCGGCTTCGCCGACATGGAGGCCTATCAGGCCGCCTACAAAGCCGGGCGCCTGCCGGTGCGCACCTACCTGTGTCTGCTCGGCGGGCCCAAAGGCATCGTCGAGGAGGCCCATGGCAAGGGCCTGGTGACCGGCGTCGGCGACGACTACATGAAGGTCGGGCCGGTCAAGATCTTCACCGACGGTAGCGCCGGCGGCCGCACCGCCGCCATGCATGAACCCTACCTCGGCGAGCCCGAGAACAAAGGCATCTTCCTGTTCAGCGATGACGAAGTGAACGACATGGTACTCGACGTCCACGCCAAGGGCTACCAGCTTGCCATCCACGCCATCGGCGACGCCGCCATCGACCAGACCCTGGCCGCCGTGCGCGGCGCCCTCGAGGCAGCGCCGGCCGAGGGTCGCCGCCACCGAATCGAGCATTGCGGCTTCATCAGCCCGGCGCAAATGGCCGAGATGAAGCGCCTCGGCATGATGCCGGCGCCCCAGCCGGTGTTCATGCGGCAGTTTGGCGATGCCTATGTGGAGGTTCTCGGCGCGGAACGCTCGGCCTCGGCCTATCCCATGGCGAGCTGGACCAAAGCCGGACTGCACCCGGCGGCGAGCACGGATTCGCCGGTCTCCGATTTCAACCCGTTCAACAACCTGCGGGCTACCATGACCCGGCGCACGGCGGGCGGCAGAGTACTCGGGCCCGGTGAATGCCTCGACATTGAAACCGCGCTCACCGCCATGACCTGGAACGGCGCCTACGCCAGTTTCGAAGAGGAAAATCGGGGCACCCTGGACGACGGCATGCTGGCCGACATGGCGGTGCTGTCGACCGACATCTTCGCCGCCGGACCCGACGAGATCGCCGAGGCCAAGGCCGACCTGACTATCATCGACGGCGCGGTGGTCCACGACCGCCTCGGCGAAGTGTCGGCCTGACTACGCTTCTAAGGCTGCCCACACCATGACCGGAAATCCTCTCGATCCGCTGCTCAAGCCGCGCTCGGTCGCCCTGATCGGAGCCTCGGCGCGTCCCGGCAGCGTCGGCAACGACATGATCAAGGTACTGCGCGATGGCGGCTTTGACGGCGCCATCTGGGCGATCAACCCGAAGTACGACGAGATCGACGGGATCGCCTGCGTCGGCTCGGTGACGGACCTGCCGGAACCACCCGATCTGGCGGTGCTCGGCGTCGGACCCGAACGCCTGGAAGCGGCGCTGGACGACGCCATCGCCGGTGGTGCGCGGGCTGCCGTCCTCTTCGCCTCGGTCTATATGGAGGGCGATGTCGAGCCTAAATTGGCCGAGCGCCTGCGAACCAAGGCCCGGGCCGCCGCCATGCCGGTGCTCGGCGGCAACTGCATGGGCTACTACAACTTCGATGCATACTGCCACGTCTCGTTCCAGCCGCCCCCCGACCGCCCGCCTGGCGGCATCACCCTGATCTGCCATTCCGGCTCGGTATTCGTGGTGCTGGCCGACAACGATCCGCGCTATCGCTTCAATCTGGTAATCTCGCCGGGGCAGGAGAACAATGCCTCGGTCGGCGACTACATGGACTTCGCCCTCGACCAGCCGTCGACCAAGGTCATCGCCCTGTTTATCGAGACCGTGCGCGACCCGGCTGCCTTTATCGCGGCGCTGGAGAAGGCACGGATGCGGGACGTGCCGGTGGTGATTCTCAAGGTCGCGCGCACCGAGAAGAGCGCCCGGCTCGCGGCTACCCACTCGGGCGCCATTGCCGGCGACGATGCCGCCTACGAGGCGGTGTTCGACCGTCACGGCGTGCACCGCGCCCGTACCCTGGACGAGCTCATGGCCAGCGCCCTGGTGCTGTCTCAGCCCCGGCGTCCGGGACCGGGCGGCCTCGCCGGGCTGTTGGATTCAGGCGGCCTGCGCGAGCTGCTGATCGATCTCGCCGAGGACGAGGGGGTGCCCTTCGCCGCGCTCTCCCATGAGACCACGGCGAAGCTCGAAGCGTCCTTGCCCTACGGCCTCGCGGCAGTCAATCCGGTCGATGCGGCCGGGCCCCTGACCGGCGACTTCGTCGGCATCTTCCGCGAATGCCTAGATCACCTGATGAGCGATCCGGACAGCGCCGTGGGGCTGTTCGAGTTCGAGGTCCGCGACGCGTTCATCTACTTCCCCGACTTCATCGAGATGGCCGAGGCCATGCCCGAACGCCATGGCAAGCCGTTCCTGGTCATCAACAGCTTCACCGGGGCGCGCAACGACGCCATCGCCCAGCGCCTGCTCGACTCCGGGGTGGCCATGGTCAACGGCGCCGAGACCGCGCTCAAGACCGTGCGCCACATGCTCGATCACCGGGATTTCATGGCGCGTGCTCCTCTGACGCCGCCGTCTGCGCCGGACACCCAGGTGATCGACAAGTGGCGCCGGCGGCTTGCCGGCGGCGCGACGCTCGGCGAAAGCGCCACTCTTAGTGAGAACGAAAGCCTCGCCCTGCTCGCCGACTTCGGAATTCCCGTGGCCACTTCAGTTGTGGTGAGCGACCGCGATGCCGCCATCGCCGCCGCCGAAGCAGCAGGCTATCCCGTGGCCCTCAAAACCGCCGTGCCCAGCGCCGATCACAAGACCGAACTGGACGGCGTCCGCCTTAACCTCGGTGACGGCGACTCCGTAGCCAAAGCCTACGACGACCTGGCCGCCCGCCTCGGCCCCACGGTCACCATCCAGGCCATGGCGCCCAAGGGCGTCGAGATCGCCCTCGGCGTGGTCAACGACCCTCAGTTCGGGCCGCTCGTCATGGCGGCCGCCGGCGGCCAACTGGTCGAAGTCCTGAGCGACCGCCGCTTCGCCCTGGCCCCCTTCGACGCCGCTGAGGCCCAACGTCTGCTCGACCGCCTGAAGATGCGCCCCCTGCTCGACGGCGTCCGCGGCGCCCCACCCACGGACCTGGCCGCCCTCACCAACACCATGGCCCGCCTCTCGGTCCTGGCCGACGCCCTCGGCGACGTCATCGCCGAAATCGACATCAACCCGATCATCGCCGGCCCGGACGGCTGTCGGGCGGTGGATGCGTTGGTGGTGGGGATGTAGCGTAATCCCAGGAGGTGCGGGCCATGGCGTTACCGCGGGAAGCCAACGGCGAGCTCTGCTACAGCCTGACGTCGGACTATTACACTGACCCGGCGATTTTCGCGGCTGAGCGCGAGCGCATATTCTTTCGCACCTGGCAGCGCGTCGGACATGGTTCTCAGGTCGCAGCGCCGGGGGATTATTTCACCTGCGATGTTCTTGGCCAGGCGTTGGTGGTACTGCGAGGCGCCAAAGCCGTGGTGCGTTTCGCCCTCGTTTGTGCTAACAATTGGGGGCCTGGGGGCACGCGTACTGTGGGGTGCGGCGATGTCGTTTTCAGTCCGATTTGACGAGGTCGCGGGTTGCTATTTTGTCTGTTGGTTGGGCACGATCACCGCCGGCGAGTACCATTCTTACTACCGGATCATCGTCGCCAGTCCGTGGTTTCGAGCCGGATTGAAACGGATTCACGACTGTCGTGGCGCGGTGATGACCTTCACCCCAACCGAAGTTCTCAGCCAAGCTAGTACCTATGACACGATGGCGGCGGCGTTCGGGGAGGACCGGGGCGCTCTTATATTCGGCGGGGCCGAGGGCACAAAGTTGATGAGGGCATTTTTGGACGCCTCGACGAAAGTCCAGGGCTTTGTCGAAATCTTCGATAACTACGCCGACGCCCGGACCTGGGTGGGGCTGCCGGAGGACTGCCCCGACCCCTTCGTGGATGCGTGGTAGGCGACAACGCAGGCTAGCCCGCTGGCTGGTTAGCACAACATTGTTGTTCTTAAAGGGAAAATTCAAGCCCTTGTAACTTTTTTTGTAACTTTGTTGGGTGGTGCCTCCTGGAGATTCACCCGTAAAGTGGGGGCTCAAGCCTCAACATCCAATGTCCGTTCTTACCCCGAAAGCAGACATTGGACTTGTACGGACTAATGTCCGTTGTTGGGGGTACCAGAAGCAGATAGTAGGCGGCGTCCGGTGCATAAGGAAAGGCCCTGCGTAAATTGCGAAGCCAATTACCAGTGAGCGCCGCGCACCCTCAGTGACGCGCGATCACCCCCATCCTGGGCCAATCAGGCCGCGTCGCCACATCGCGTGATCCACACTCCCGGCAATAGGTCCGCCGGCCGACCTGGGGCACGGGATACTCCGTCCCCAGCTTCTCAGTTAGAACGTCGATTGGCAGGACGGCATGGTGAAAGCAGTCATTGCACCAAGCCCACACGTCGAGGGCCTGGGCGGCGATTTCGGCGAGGGTGACGGGGCGTGGCATGGCGGTATCGTAACGCATGATCAGCGGAGAGGGACAGCTTTGTTGGCGATGGATCTGACAGTGCGGAACCACGCTCAGTAATGTCCACTATACTCCCAGGAACGGACATTAACCCGACCATGGTCCTTGCGAAAGTCGGCAATCGTCTTGTGATCCAGAACCAAGCGACTGGTCAGCCACATGGCTTCCACATTGCATCCGGCTTCACGCTGAAGCCGCCGGCTCGACTGAACCCAGTTGAGGTAGCCATATATATAGAGCTTCAACAGAACCGCGTTGTCGTCGCCGATCCAGTCTTCCAGCCGATCCGGAAACAACGTGCTCTGGCCCCGGTCCACACCCCCAATGCAACGCTTCGTCACAAACCCTCGCCCCTATCCTGGAGCGATTCTATCAGACCTAGCGTTTCCACACAGTCTGGACCCGAAGCGGACATCGGCAAACGGCGGCGAAAACGGCGGGTAGCCGAGCGCCGCCAGTTTCGGCTACCATGTGGCGCAATCACAAAATCTGTCGGCAACGGAGTTGATCATGGCCGAAGCGCCCGCATTGCAAGAAGATATTCCACATGCCGCGCATCCTCTGGAGCCGATCTGCGCCGATGAGATCCGTGCCGTCGTCGCCATCGTGCGCGACGAACAAAATTTGGACGGCCGGGCCTTGTTCGAGACCGTCGAATTGCGCGAACCCGACAAGGCGGTCGTGAGAGGGTTCGCACCGGGCCATGACGTCGTGCGCGAGGCCAACGTCGTGGTGATCGACCGGACAGCCGGCCGCTCCTACGCCGGCGTGGTGTCGCTCAGCACGGGCCGAATAAGCGCCTGGCGCCCCATCGAAGGCGGCCAGCCGCACGTCCTCGGTGAGGAATTGGAGGAGGCGGAGCGCCTGGTAAAGGCCGATCCGGACTTCCTCGCGGGCTTGCGCAAGCGCGGCATCGAGGACGTCGACCAGGTCGTCGTCGAAGGGTTCGGCGTCGGCGATTTCGGAGCACCCGAGGAAAGCAGCATGCGGCTGCTCAGACTTCATCTGTTCTATGTCGAGGCGCCGGCCCACAACCCGCATGTCCGGCCCATCGAGGGTCTGGTTCCGGTCATCGACCTCAACGCCATGACGGTGATGCGCGTCGAGGATTTCGGCGTGCGACCTATACCGCCCGACCCCGGCCATTACCGGGCCGACGACCAACCCACCCTGCGCCAAGCGCTGGCGAGACTCGACATCACGCAGCCGGACGGGCCCGACTTCACCGTCGATGGCCATGCCGTCAGCTGGCAGAACTGGTCGTTCCGGGTGAGCTTCAATCAGCGCGAGGGATTGGTTCTCCACACCCTCGGCTTTCGCGACGGTGGGCGCGAGCGGCCGGTGCTGTACCGCGCTTCGCTCAGCGAATTGGTGGTGCCCTACGCCGAGACCGACGGCGATCACTACCGCAACCATTCGTTCGATCTCGGCGAGATCGGCATCGGCAACTGCGTCAATTCGTTGGCGCTGGGCTGCGACTGCCTGGGCGAGATCCACTACTTCGACACGGTCATGGCGGATGGCCACGGCGAGCCCATCGCCCGGCCCAACGCCATCTGCATGCACGAAGAGGACTACGGCGTGCTGTGGAAGCACAGCAGTGCGCGATCGGCGACGACCGAGGTGCGCCGGTCGCGGCGGTTGGTGGTGTCGTCGTTCTACACGGTGGGCAATTATGACTACGGCGTCTTCTGGTATCTCTATCTCGACGGCACCATCGAGTTCGAGGCCAAGCTGACCGGCGTGCTCTATTGCGGCGCCCTCGATGACGGCGAGACGCCGCGTTGGGGCCAGATCGTGGCGCCCAACCTCAACGCCATGATCCATGAGCATTACTTCAACATCCGCCTGGACATGAGCGTCGACGGCGACGAAAACGCGGTCGTCGAGGTCGAGGCCGACCTAATGCCGACGGGGCCCGACAACCCGTATGGCAACGCCCACGGCGTCCGCGAAACCGTGATCGAGAGCGAGGCCCAGGGTGCGCGCGACATCAAGCCCGAACTCGGCCGCTACTGGAAGGTGACCAACCCGTCACGCGCTAACCGGATGGGCGGGCCGACCGGCTACCGCCTGATGCCCGGCGCCAACATCAAGCCGATGCACCAGCTGGGATCGCCGTTCATGAAGCGCGCCCCATTCGTCGCACACGACCTCTGGATCACCGCCTACGACGCGGACGAGCGCTTCGCCCCCGGCGACTACGTCAACCAGAACCCGGGCGGTCCTGGCCTGCCCGACTGGGCCGCCGCCGACCGCCCGCTGGCCGACCGCGACGTTGTGCTGTGGTACACCATGGGTGTGCTGCATATCCCCCGGCCCGAAGACTTTCCGGTGATGCCGGTCGAATACGTCGGGTTCATGCTCAAGCCGGACGGCTTCTTCGACCGCAACGCGGCGCTCGACCTGGCGCCGCCCGAGCACTGTCACAGCTGATTTATGCGGGAAGCGCGGAAAGCCCGATGACCGGGCCGTGCAACAGCAACAACAAGAGATAGAGCGCGACCCCGCCGGGCTCGGCGACCTCCTGGATGCGCGCCGCTACGTTCACTCCGTCGCCGTAGATGTCGCTGCCTTCGATAAATATGCCGCCCAGGTTGATGCCAATGCGGAGTTTGATCTGCTCTCCGGAAGCGCGCTCGGTGAGCGCCCGTTGCACGGCGATGGCACAATCCACCGCGTTGACGATGCTGGGAAACTCGACCAGCTCCCCATCGCCCGTGAGCTTCACGACTCGCCCGTGATACTCGGCGGTGTTCGGCTCGATCACTTCTCTGCGATGGGTCTTGAGTTGGGCGAAGGTCCCGGCTTTAGGGGTGAAAAATATCGTTTGTTTTCAACGGTGCGGTTAGTCGATTTTCAACACCGTTTTCGTGTCACCTATGCGACC
>JAYGEF010000378.1:0-10721 GCA_046582535.1 Alphaproteobacteria bacterium | reverse complement strand
CGGCGCATGCGGGCGATGGCCCGGTAGAGGTAGTCGTCGGCCTCGACGGTGGCCACGGGCGTGGTCATGACCGCGTCGATTGCGGTGTCGGGGGATTGCTGAAACACCACCCGGTGGACGATGTCATGCTCGGTGACAATGCCGAGGGGCCGACCGTCATGATCGATGATCGTGGCGCCCGATGCGGATTGCGCGACCATGCGGGCGACGACCTGACCACAGGGAGTCGCCGCGGACACCGCCAACGGGTCCAAGGTCATGTAATCCTTGACCAACTTGCCGAAGATTGCCGCCTGTGAACGCACCACCACCCCGCCTTCCGAGATTCCGTTAACCAAGTATCGCTCAAATAGACCAACCGGTCACGGCCCTTGGTGACGCGAATTGGTTGTCCTGTGATGGTAACAATGCTATGAAGTCGTTCGGATTCGCGTGAGACAACGTTTGCCATCGTGAATTCATAGGGGTCTGGGAAACATTGACGTCGACATTCGCGGGGTTTGATCCGACGGTTTCCGTCATGACGCGCATAGAACAGGGGAGTCTGGGACTGTGTCAGCAAAAGTAATCTGGTTGTTCATTTTCGTCGCGATTTATTGGTCCTACTGCATTTTCTGGGGGGTCAAGAGCGCACGAATGGCGAAGACCGCCAGTGACTACTTCATCTCTGGCCGTCAACTTTCAGTGTGGGTGTTCGTACTCGCAGCCACCGCAACATCGTTCTCCGGCTGGACCTTCATGGGTCATCCGGGTCTGATTTATCGCGATGGTTTCCAATACGCCTACGCCTCGTTCTACACCATCACCATCCCGTTCACCGGGGTGCTGTTTCTCAAGCGTCAGTGGATGCTGGGCAAGCGCTTCGGTTATGTGACGCCGGGCGAGATGCTGTCCGACTACTTCCAGGGCGATGGCATCAGAATTCTGGTGGTCGCCGTGGCGCTGTTGTTCTCGATCCCCTACCTGGGCGTTCAGCTCGGTGCTTCGGGCTTCCTGTTCAACGTCCTCACAGACGGCATGATCTCCAAGGATGTCGGCATGTGGGTGTTGTCGGCGGTGGTGTTGATCTACGTCGCCTCCGGCGGGCTTCGCGCGGTGGCTTACGTGGACACCCTGCAGTGTCTGCTGCTGGCTTTCGGCATCGTCTCCATCGGCTTCATCGCCTATAGCCATCTCGGCGGCTTCGGCGCCTTCAACGAGAGCCTCGCGGCACTCGGTCAGACTGAGATTGGCAAATGGGGCATGACGCCCGAGGGCTACAACGCCTATCTCGCCATTCCCGGGGTGATTCAGTTTACCGCGGGTCTCGGCAAGGAAACCCCGGTGGGCGGCTTGTGGACCGGCATCATGTGCCTGACCTACATGTTCGCACTCATGGGCATCCAGTCGGCGCCGGCCTTCACCATGTGGGCCTTCGGCAACAAAAGCACGAAGCCTTTCGCGCCGCAGCAGGTCTGGGCCTCGTCCTTCGGCGTCGGCCTGATCCTGTTCTTCTTCACCGCCGCCCAGGGCATGGGCGCCCACTTCCTCGGCGCCACGCCTGGCGCCACCGCGGCCGGTATCGCGGTGTCCGACGTTCTGCCCGATCTCTCGCAGAACGGCCAGGGCGGTCTGGTTCCCTACTACATCAATCTCATGGGGGAAACGGCGCCATGGTTCGTCGGTCTGCTCGCGGTCTGCGCCTTGGCCGCCATGCAGTCCACCGGTGCCGCCTACATGTCCACCGCCGGCGCCATGTTGACCCGTGATCTCTACAAGCGGTACATCAACCCGACGGCGGATCACGCCACCCAGAAGCTGTTCGGCCGCCTGGGCGTTGCCTTTATCGTCCTGTCAGCCTTGCTGGTGGCGACCTATTCGGCGGATGCCCTGGTTCTCCTCGGTGGCCTGGCCGTGGCCTTCGGTTTCCAGATGTGGCCGTCCCTGGCGGCGGTGACCTGGTTCCCGTGGATCACCCGTCAGGGCGCCACATGGGGTCTGTTCGTGGGCCTGCTCGCGGTTATCTTCACCGAGAAGTTCGGCGCCGCCATCGCCGGCACGGTGGGTATCGATCTGCCGTGGGGCCGCTGGCCCTGGACCATCCATTCGGCCGGTTGGGGCATGGTCTTTAACCTCAGCGTATGTCTGATCATCTCGGCCATGACCCAGAGCAAGGAAGCGCTCGAGCACCGCATGAAGTATCATGACTTCCTGCGCGAGCACGCCGGCCTCAGCGATGCCAAGAAGGCATTGAAGCCGGCCGCCTGGATTATCACCCTGGTGTGGCTGTTCTTCGGCATCGGCCCGGGCGCGGTTATCGGCAACGATATCTTCGGCGCGCCTGATGCCGGCATCGATGGCTGGACCTTCGGCATACCGTCGATCTGGGCCTGGCAGATCCTATGGTGGGGCCTGGGCGTCTTCATGATGTGGTTCCTGGCCTACAAGATGGAGATGTCGACCCTGCCCGAACGGGAGGTCGAGGCTCTTGTTGAAGACATCGGCGATACGGTTACCGAGTAACCGGACCGTCGCATAGAGACGGAGGACGGGGGGAAGCCCAGGCTTTCCCCCGTTTTCTTTGATTCGTTGTCTGGTTCGGGTTGATTGATGGAAGCGCTGTTTACATCCGACTATCTCTACCTGTGGGTCGCCGTCCTGGCGGCCATGCTGTTTATTCCCATGCGCCAACTGATCTGGACCCTGACAGTGCGCCGCGCCATCCAGAAGGGCGGCGAAGAGAACGTCGACGATGCCGAGCAACAGCGCCTGAAACGCCGCGCCAGCGTTACTTCTGTCCTGTTGAGCCTTCTCTTCGCCCTGGGTTACGTCAGCTGGTTATTCAAGGAATGAGCCGCTACTTCACGCCGCGCATCCAGAAGCGCTTCATCATTCTGATGCTCCTCCTGACCGTGGTCATGTTCAGCATCTGGACGGGCTTGCGTTGGTACCGCGAAAGCACGCCGGGCGACTTCGAAGTCCGCCAGGGCGACATCAAGCTGAGCGACGGCGACTACATCGAGGCCATCGAGATTTTCGAGAAGGCCCTGGTCGCCCAGCCCGATCACCGGGGCGCCCTCCACGGCAAGGCCGCGGCCCAGATCATGCTCGGGCGATACGACGAAGCCGAGGCCACCCTGACATACCTGATTGATTTTCTCATCGAGACCCTGGAGGAGGACGACCCCACGGGCATCGGCGCCTTGAGCGCGGCCTACACCAACCGGGCCATCATCAGAGACCGCCAGGGTCGCCATCAGGAGGCTTTCGACGACTATGTGGAAGCCGTCCGGGTCGACTACGAAATCGCTGAAGGGCCCGACTGGATCGAGCACCTGCTGTATTACGACCACGAGCCGTCAAGCGCCCTCAAACGGGCACGCTATCTCCATGAGCAGTTCCAGCTTCCCGAGGCCGAACGCATCCTCACCTTGCCTGAGCAGGACGACGCCCAGCGCATGTACAAGCCGTAGATAGGTTAGGCTCACTTCCGCTTCTTCAGCCCGCTAGCGGGCCGTCAACCGTTTGGCGGGAGCCTGCGTGACAAATGAACGCAGGTCACCAGAGGTGACCGTCAACGTCACCTAACCGAGCTGGATCAGGCCGAGCACATCCTGGAACAGGACGGCGAAGAAATAGAACGCCGCGATGCAGCCGAACAGCAGGTGGACGAAGTCCGCCTTGCCTTCCTTGTCACGCACCCGCAGACCGTGCCAGGCGATGAAACCGGTGGCGCCAAGAAAGATCATGTTGATGAATTGCCGGACGACCGGATCTTCAATATCGAGGAATTCGAGCATGGGCCGAAACTAAAGATGCGCCACCGTCTGCGCAAGCCCGCCGGTCTCGTAATACCCGCCGAGGGCTAGATACTGGACCGGGGCGCGAGTTCCGAATCACTCACATAAGGCGGGAATAGATACATGCTGGTATCGGCCTCGAAATTTGAGATCGCGATGCCGCCAACGACCATGAAGGCCGCAAGACCCAGGGCCAAGCAGATGCCGCGGAAATCGAGCGCCGTTTTCCCGCTATATTCGCAATCATAGCGATGGTAGCCGCGCTGTTGCCCGTCGAGCTGACCGAGGCGTTCTTCTTGCACAATCTTGCGGGCATAATGGCGCGCCCAGGGCGGCGCCACGCCATCGACCATAAAGCTGTCGAACAGCCGGTCGAACTGCGCCGTCGGCAGATCCTCGCCATGCCAATCCCGGTAGGCCAGTTGCAGCAGTTGGAATTCACCGACCTCGAGAAGGTTTGCCGCGTCGCTGATGGTGCGGCGATCAGATTTTTCACGTTCCTCTTTATCGGGACGCAAAAGGGTTTCCCACAGGTTCACGGGATATCTCCCCGCATAGAAATTACCCGCGCAACTTCCGCCTAAAGGCTACCACAACAGACCATGGATTGGTTAATAATGGATGGGTCGGCACACGGGATCGTGATGGGTCTCTATTACCGATCCTTGGTGTTCGATTTGTGAGAGGCGGCAGCATTATGGAGACCCGCGAGATCACCGCCGACGAGGTCGAGTCCCTGGCCACCGACGCCGGTGTCCTGGGCACCGGGGGCGGCACCCATCCCTATGTGGAACTGCTCAACGTGCGCAAGCTGTACCAGGACGGCAAGCGCGCCCGGCTGGTTGATCCCCATAACCTCGCCGACGACGCCAATGTCGCGGTGGTCGGCTTCATGGGCGCACCCCTGGTGACCAAGGAACGGCTGACCGACCCGGACCACGCCCTGGTGCCGGTGACGATGATGGAGGACTCCGCGGGCCGGCCGTTCGATGCGGTCATGACCATCGAGATCGGCAGCGAGAATGCCATGCAGCCGCTCATGGTCGGCGCCCTGATGGACATTCCGGTGATCGACGCCGACACCATGGGCCGGGCCTTTCCCGAAGCCCAGATGTCGAGCTTCGCCATTCGCGGCTTAGCCCTGGCGCCCTACGCCATGGCCGATATCCGCAACAACCGGCTGATTATCAGCGCGGCGGCCGACCAGCTCTGGACCGAGCGCATCGGCCGCCGAGCCAGCACCGAAATGGGCTCCATCGCCGCCACCTGCTCGGCCCTGCGCACGGGCCGCGAGGTCAAGGACCACGCCCTGCACGGCTCGGTGACCCGGGCAATCCGCCTCGGCCAGGCGGTGCGCGAGGCGCAACAGAGCCACGAAAGCCCGATCCGCGCAGTGCTCGAGGCGGAGCAGGGCATCCATCTCTTCACCGGCAAGGTCGCCGACATCGCGCGCCGCACCACCGAGGGCTTCGTGCGCGGCGCGGCGACCATTGGCGGCCTTGGCGAATTCGCCGGCTCGACCTTCGCGGTGGATTTTCAGAACGAGTTCACCATCGGCCGCCGGGACGGCGAAATATGCGTCACCGTACCCGACCTGATCTGCATCCTCGATTCCCTGACCGGCGAGGCCCTGGGCACCGAAACCATCCGCTACGGCCAGCGGGTCGACGTGCTGTCCCTTCCCGCCGCCGAGATTATGAAGAGCGCGGAAGGACTGGCCTGGGTCGGTCCGCGCGCCTTCGGCTATGATTTGGACTTCATCACCCTGCATAGAGAGGACGAGTCATGACGTCGTCGGCAACACGGATCTGGACGGACCTGGATTTCCAGCGGAGCGGCAAGCAGGTCGGCGCCCTGATGGTCGATCATTCGGTAACCCGGTCGGCCTACGGCATGATTCCGGTGCCGGCGGCGGTGATCGGCACCGGCGACGGGCCGACCGTGCTTATGGTGGCGGGCACCCATGGCGACGAATACGAAGGCCAGATCGTGCTGTCGGCGCTGATCCGCGAACTCGACCCGGCCGCGGTCAACGGCCGGCTCATCATCCTGCCGGCGCTCAACCTGCCGGCGGCCAAGGCCGGCGAACGGGTGTCGCCCTACGATGGCGGTAATCTCAACCGGGTCTATCCCGGCGATCCCGCCGGCGGCCCGACCCAGCAGATCGCCTACTATGTGGAAAGCGTCCTGATGCCCCTTTGCGACGTCTTCATGGACCTTCACTCGGGCGGCTCGTCGCTCGATTATTTGCCGCTATCGACCGTCGGCCTGACCGGCAATGACGCCATCGATATTCCGGCGGTCGCCCTGGCGGACGCCTTCAACGCCCCAAACACCATGATCTGGAGCACCAATACCGTGGGTGGGAACTCGGAGGATGCCGCCCAGCGCAACGGTCTCATCGCCCTCAGTGGCGAATTCGGCGGCCGCGGCGTGGCCTCGCCCAGCGGCATCGCGCTGGTACGCCGCGGGGTGCGCAACGGGTTGATCCACCTGGGCATCCTCGAAGGCGCCATCGAGCGCGTCGGCAAGAGCCGGCTGATCGACGTCCCGGGCTACGCCTGTTACGTCTATGCCCCGCGCGAGGGAGTCTACGTGCCAGCCTGCGAGCTTGGCGACATGGTCGAGGCCGGCCAGGTAGCCGGCACCATTCACAACCCGGAACAGCCCGACCGCGAGCCCGCTACCATCGCCTTCAAATCCGCCGGCCTGCTGGTTTGCGAACGCGCCAAGGGCCGCTGCGAGCCGGGCGACTGCCTGGCCCACCTAGCGGTCGACTTCACCGGAACCCTGCCGGGGCTATGACCACCATGACCGGTCTGCGAGAAATCACCTGGGACGACCTCGAGGCCATGGCCCTGGGCTGCGGCGTGCTGGGCACCGGCGGCGGCGGCGATTCCTACATCATCCTGCTGGGCTGCCGCAAACTTTACAAACAAGGCCACCGCTTTCACCTGATCCACCCGGATGACCTGGCCGACGAAGACATGGTCGCCGAACTCGGCATCATGGGCGCCCCCCTGGTTGGCGAGGAACGCCTTACCGACCCGGATCAATGCGCCCGCCCGGCCCGGGCCATGGAGACGTACATGGGCAAGCCCTTCGCCGCCGTCATGTCGGCGGAGATGGGCGGCGCCAACGGGGTCATGCCCTTGCTGGTGGCCGCCGCCATGGACCTGCCCATGGTCGATGCCGATCCGCGCGGCCGGGCTTTTCCGGAAATGCAGATGAGCGGCTTTCCCATTCAGGGTTTCCCGCTCTATCCGGTGACGCTTTCCGACATTCGCGCCAACGACGTGGTGATTACGGAATCCGCGAGCCCGACCTGGAGCGAACGCATCCTGCGCCGCATCTGCACGGAGATGGGCTCGGAGGCAGCGCTCTGCCGGCCGCCGCGCAGCGGCAAGACCATCAAGGAGAAAGCCATCATCGGCACGGCCAGCCAGGCCATCCGTATCGGCCAGGCGATCCTTGGCGCCCACGCCGACCACGGCGACCCGGTCCAGGCGGTGATCGACAGCGAGCAGGGTATCGAGGTGTTCCGCGGCAAGGTGGTCGACGTCATGCGGCGTACCACCGAAGGCTTCCTGCGCGGCAACATCGATATCAACGGGCACGACGGATATGCCGGGCAAACCTGCCATATCGACTTCCAGAACGAATACATTATCGCCTGGATCGACGATGCGTTGACCGTCACCGTGCCTGAACTGATCTGTGTCCTCGACGCGGTGTCGGGCGAGGCCATCGGCACCGAGCAGATCCGCTACGGCCAGCGGGTCGCCGTGCTGTCCCTGGCGGCGGACAAAATCCTGACCTCGAAGCGCGGGCTCGAAGTGGTCGGCCCCCGGGCCTTCGGTTACGACTGCGACTTTCTGTCGCTCCACGAAAGGCCCAAAAAATGAGGAATTTGCAATGAAACGCATCGGCATCGACGTGGGCGGCACCAATACGGACGCCGTATTGGTCGAGGATGACGCCGTCAAGGGTTCGATCAAGACACCGACCACGGCCGACGTGACCGGCGGCATTACCAAAGCCCTGGAGATCATTTTGGGCGACACCGGTGCCAACCCGGCGTCCATCGATTCGATCATGGTCGGGACCACCCACTTCACCAATGCGGTGGCCCAGCGCAAGGGACTGACCCGGGTCGCGGCGGTCCGTATCTGCCTGCCGGCCAGCGCCTCCCTGGAGCCATTCATCGACTGGCCTGACGACCTGCGCCATGTGGTCAATGGCGCCATCTATATGCTCGAAGGCGGTCACGAGGTCGACGGCCGGCCGATCGTGCCGTTTGACGAAGACGGCATGCGCCGGGCGGCACGCGACATCGCCGCCAAGGGCATCACCTCGGTCGGCATCACCTCGGTATTCTCGCCCCTGACCTCGGAGTTCGAAGAGCGCGCCGCCGAGATTATGGCCGAGGAATGCCCGGATGCGGCGGTCACCCTGTCCCACACCCTGGGGCGCATCGGCCTGCTGGAGCGCGAGAACGCGACCCTGCTCAACGCCTGCCTGCGCGACCTCGCCCATACAACCATCAACGCCTTCACCCAAGCCATCGCCGAGAGCGGGCTCAAGGCCCAGCTTTACATCACCCAGAACGACGGCACGGTCATGCTGGCCGATGTGGCCGAGGCCTATCCGGTATTCAGCTTCGCCTCGGGACCAACCAACAGCATGCGCGGCGCCGCGTACCTAAGTCAGCGCTCGGACGCCATCGTGATCGATGTGGGCGGCACCACCACGGACATCGGCATGCTGCGCGCCGGCTTTCCGCGCGAGGCCAACAACGTGGTCGAGGTCGGCGGCGTGCGCACCCTGTTCCGCATGCCAGACTTGGTATCCATAGCGCTCGGCGGAGGCACCCTGGTGGGCCGTGACCCGCTGACAGTGGGGCCCGAGAGCACCGGATACGACCTCATGACGCGCGGCCTGGTGTTCGGTGGCGACGAGTTGACCTGCACCGACCTGGCCGTGGCCCGCGGCCTGCTGGACCTGGGCGACAGCAGCGCGGTGAGCGACCTGCCGGCCGATCTGCTCGATGGCGCCTTCGCCCACATGCATGGGTTGGTCGAGGACTCGGTGGATCGTATGAAAACCGAGGCTGGCGATGTGACGGTGATCGCCGTCGGCGGCGGCGCCTTCCTGGTGCCGCCCGAAATGGAGGGTGTCGGCGAGGTCGTCCATGTGCCTCACGGCGACGTTGCTAACGCGGTCGGCGCCGCCATCGCCCAGGTCTCCGGCGAAGTCGATCAGATCTTCCAGGACCTGAGCCGCGACGAGGCCATCGCCGAGGCCCGGACCATCGCCGAGCGCCGGGCGGTCAACGCCGGGGCCGACGCCGCCAGCCTGGAATTGGTCGAGGTCGAGGACCTACCGCTCGCCTACCTGCCGGGCAACTCGCTCCGGGTTCGGGTCCGGGTGGTCGGCGATATCGGCTGAGCAATTCTGGGCGACGTCTACACGGATTTAACTCGATGACCAAAAAACGGCTTCTATTCGTCCTTAATGAATATCCGCAAATCTCCGAAACCTATATTGCGTCGGAGATCAACGCCCTATGGAACAACTTTGAAATCGAGGTCCTCAGCTTCAACAAGCCGGACCTCACGTATCGTCACAGCGTTCCCTACCACCACATACCGCACACCGACCGCCGGGCAATCGCCAACCTTATAAAACGTTTCTCACCGGATATCGTTCATGGTCACTACATTTTTCTTGCGGAGTTATTGCGCGACGTTTCAAAGTCCTTCGGTGTACCATTTACGATTTGGGCTCACTCATTCGATATTCTTGGCGTCGATAGGGATAAGGTCGCGAGGAAGGCTGACGCCATAAACAGTCCCTACTGTCTTGGCGTCTTGACGTTCCCATTTACGGTGCCGCTCCTTGAGAGCGCCGGTATCAATAGGGATAAAATCCAGGGTTGTTGGCCGGTCGTCGATGTGGAACGGTTTTACGACACGTCAACCAACGGCAAATACGTTATGAATCTGGGCGCCTGTATTCCAAAGAAGAAATTCGAAGATTTCCTGCGTCTCGCACAACAGGTGCCGGAAAAGAATTTTAACCTTTACGCACTCGGCTACAAGGTCGAAGAGATCAAGAAAACCAACGACTCCATGGGCGATCCTGTAACGATAATTCCGCCAATTGAGCCGCGCGACATGCCGCGTGAGTACAAGAAGCACAAATGGCTGGTCTACACGGCGTGCCCTAGACTTGCCACTGTCGGATGGCCCATGGCGGTCGCCGAGGCGCAGGCCTCGGGGGTCGGCGTGTGCCTGCGGAATATCCGGCCCGACGTTCGCGAGTTTGTCGGCGATGCCGGCTATTTGTTTGACGACGTCGAGGATGCCAAGAAAATCATCTGTCAGCCGTTTTCTCCCGCGCTTCGGGAGCTCGGCTTTGAACACGCCAGGAAATCGGACGTGCGATCGCATATACACCAACTCGAGGACTTGTGGGCCCAGGCATGAGGCGGGCAACGCGCCCCGGGTTCGGGTCGGGGCGGTCGGCGCTATCGCTTGAATGCTCTAGGGCTCGAGTTCACCGACCGCATTGGCCGCGCCCGTGGCCCAGCCCCGGTCTACTTCGTTGGTCATGCCGTAACCGCTCCAGGTTTTGAAACCGAGCAGTTTGCGCAGCTCGGGCGTCGCCGCCGCGACCACCTCGGCCTTGGTTCCGTACGTAAAGTTCTGCAGGGTACGCATCTGGGGCGCCGCGTAGAGCGTCGGCATGCCGTAGCGCGGCGCGTTGGTGGAATTGGCGCCGGCGGCGTGCCAGGTGCGGCCCTCCCACATGACGATGGTGCCGGCGGGCCCCACGGCAGGCACACTGGGCATGGTGTGGGGCACGGATTGGTCGGGCTGGACACCAGTGAGATGGCTGCCGGGCACCAACCGGGTCGCCCCGTTGGCCGCGGTGAAATCC
>JAYGEF010000323.1:0-5393 GCA_046582535.1 Alphaproteobacteria bacterium | reverse complement strand
ACCCGGCGGTGTCGCCCTTAGCGGCGCGGCCTACGATCAGGTCACGGGCAAGGTCGAGGCGAGCTTCACGGACGGTGGCGCGCACGACCTCAAGAACATCGCCAAGCCGGTGCGGATCTGGCACTGGTCTGATGGGGCGCCTGTCACCGCACCGCTGGCGCTGCCCGACAAGCCGTCCCTGGCCGTGCTGCCGTTCACCAACATGTCGGGTGATGCGGAGCAGGAATATTTCGCCGACGGTATCACCGAGGACATCATCACCGAGCTCAGCCGCTTTCCCTCGCTGTTCGTCATCGCGCGGAACTCGTCATTCCACTACAAGGGCCAGTCGCCCAAGGTCCAGGACGTTGGACGCGATCTCGGTGTCCAGTATGTGGTCGAAGGCAGCGTGCGAAAGGCCGGGAACCGGGTGCGGGTCACCGGCCAGCTCGTCGAGGCGGCGACCGGCAACCACCTCTGGGCCGAGCGTTACGACCGCGATCTCGAGGACATCTTCGCGGTTCAGGACGAGCTGGTGCGGACCATCACCGCGACCGGCGGCGGTCGGGTCGAGATCGCCGGCCAGGCCGGCGATCGATGGCGGTGCCGCCCGAGAAACTATTGCCGTCGATGAATATATTATGGGCCACCAGGCGGCCCTCGGCGCCGCCGAAGACATACCAGGCGAGGCCGTCCACCGCCTCGATTGCGGCCAGGCCGGTGAGCGACGGGCGCACATGGGGCGGACCATAATCCACTGACAATTGATCGCCGAAGCTTAGGATGGCACCCATGCTGGCCTGGGTCAGCACATTGCCGACGCTGCCGCCGAGGCTCGGCACCGCGTCCATCTCGAAGCCGGCCATGGACCACGGCGCGGGCCGCCACTTGCGCTCGAAAATTAGCACCACGCCGGGCTCGTTGTCGAGTTCATGGTCCCAACCATTGCTCTGGCTGACGCCGATGATGTAGTGAACCGTGTTCTGGATTTCCTCGCCGAGCGCCGCCGGGCCGACCATGCCAATGTCCAGCTCGACCCCGTCGAGCACGTCGAAGGTAGCGCCATTGAACTGGCGCCGGGTCTCCGCATGGACCGAGATGCCGCCGTAGAGCCAGCCGGCATAGGGCCGGTCGCCCGGCACCGGGGCCGTGGTCGCGGTGTCCTCGGGGGTGAATATGCTGTGGCCCAAAATCAGCCCGACCCGCCCGGCCCGCAAATCGGCCAGGGGATAGAGCCATTCCAGGGCGTCCTTTGCCCATTGCGGGCCGTCGCTGGCCTTGTCGGAGACCCAGGTCAGGCGCGTGCCGTGGGTATAGTGGCGGTCGGTGTTGGCGATACGGTCGTTCTCGGCCTGCATGGTGAAGGTGCCGGCGGGGAATTCGGCCCGCGCCGGCGATGCAGTGAAGACCGCGACGAGCACCGCCAGGACGAGGAGGCGCACCACCTCAGCTATCCTCTTCAAACAGCGTCATCTCCCAATTCGATGCCCGGTCGAGATGGGCCTGGGGATCGCGGCCGCGCAGCTCGTAATCCTCGCGCAGGGGCTTGCAGCGCTCATAAAGCCGCCGCAGAGCGGTGACCGCGTCGATGTCGTAATCGATGCGCAGATCGAGCACCGGTGAGCGGCCGTCGCCGTAGACGAAGGCGTCGGCATCGGCCTGAAACACCCGCACGAAGGCCGTCAACTCGGGTAAATGGTTGCCCTCGCCGTCGGCCTGGCCACCACCGTCGCGGCCCTCTTCCAGGGCCCGCACCAGGCGTTCGGCCAGATCCGCACCGGCGTCGCTGGTGAAACCCCGGGCCATGCCCTCGACCGTGGCGGCGCCTGCCAGGGCGTTGCCGAAGGCGACAAAACCCGGCCCGGCAACGTGGCCCTTCCAATGGCTTGCCTTGTCACCGGTGAAAACCCAACTATCGCCGCCGCGCTCGATCACCGCGAGCTGGCGGTAGGCGAGACCGGGATCCTTTGCGGCCAACAGGGGCTCGAGATCGTCCATAGGGGTGCCAGCCGCCAGCAGATCGCCGGCCTCGAAGCCGAGACCGGGGCGCGCCACCGCCTGGGACGCCACCATCCATTCCCGGCCACCAGCCTCGACGCGTTGACCGAGGCGGGCGCCGACGGCGATGGAGCTTGTCCCCGAGGCGATACCAATCGCGCCGCTGCGCTCACAAAATCCCATTACGCTGAATGTCATCGATTACCCTCTCGCGCGCTGTACAATGGCCGCATCACATAATAGCGAATTTCGGAGCGCGGCGATGGACATTGCGACACCCCGGGTGACCCTGGACGATATTGAGGCGGCGGCGGAGCGGATCAAGGGCCGGGTGCGGCGCACGCCCTGTATCCGCAGCCGCTTCAACCTGGCGAGCCTGGGCGCCGGCGCGTTGTTGCTCAAGCTCGAATGCCTCCAGGTTACCGGCTCGTTCAAGGCGCGCGGCGCCAACAACGCCATCCTGTCTCTCGATGAGGCGGCGGTGAAACGCGGCGTCATTACCGCATCGGGCGGCAATCACGGCCTGGCAGTGGCCTATGCCGGCCATGCCTCGGAGACCTCGGCGCTGATCTACCTGCCCGAGATCACCGCCAAGGCCAAGGCTGACAAGCTGCGCGCCTGGGGCGCCGAAGTGGTCATCGAAGGCGCCGTGTGGGACGACGCCAACGACGCCGCCCTGGCCCGCGCTGAGAAAGACGGCCTGACCTACATCCACCCCTTCGCCGACCCTTTGGTAATCGCCGGCCAGGGCACCGCCGGGCGCGAGATGCTCAAACAGTCGCCGGATATAGACGTCATGATCGTCGCCATCGGCGGCGGCGGCCTGATCTCGGGCATCGCCACGGCGGCCAAGGCGATCAAGCCGGACATCAAGGTCATCGGCGTCGAGCCCGTGGGCGCCCCGACCCTGACCACCAGCCTGGCGGCGGGCGCGGTGACCACCCTGCCCGAAAGCAACACTGACGCGGTCACCCTGGCGCCCCGGCGCAGCGCCGATATCAACCTGGGCATCATTCGCGACAACGTCGATGACATTGTGCTGGTCGACGACGACGCCATGCGGACTGCCGCCCAATGGCTCTGGTTCGAAGCCGGCATCGCCGCCGAACTCTCCGGCGCGGCGGCCATCGCGGCGATCCAGACCGGCAAGATCCAAGTGCCCGAAGGCGCCACGGTCGCCGCCGTGATTTGCGGCGCCGGCATTGATGGACTCATTTGAAAGCGCGTTCAAGCCCCCAATTTTTGTCAAACAGACTGGGGCTCCCGCCAAACGGTTGGCGACCCGCAGTCGCGGGCTGAAAGTAGGAGAGCGCGGATTCCGGCGGTCAATCTTTGACCGCTGGCAAGCCCGACCGCGCGTCGCCGCTAGTGCGGCGGGAGCACGCGTGGCGCTTGAATGCGCTTAAACAGACCCACTGCCTGTAAAGGCAGTGGGCGCTTGCGCCGTGATGTCGCTGGCGATGTCGACCACGTAGGGTTTGCCGCTGGCCAGGGCCGTATCGAGAGCACCCCGGATATCGCCGGGATCGGTGACCCGCACGCCGTCGGCGCCCATGGCCTTGGCGATATCGACAAAGCTTGAGTTGCTGAACTTCCAGGTGTCGCCGTGGGCCGACGGTTCCATGCCCTGGTTCAAGGCCCCGTTGTTGTTGACCAGGAAGACCACCGCCGCGTTCCAGCGCACCGCGGTCTCGATTTCCGACAGGTGATACCAGAAGCCGCCATCGCCGCTGAACATGACCACCGGCCGGTCCGGCGCCGCGAGCTTGGCGCCAATCGAGGCGGGCAAGGCCCAGCCCAGGGACCCGGCGGCCCGCAGGTAGCTGTGGCCCATACGGTCGCCGTCGCGGTTGAGATCGATGATGCCGCCGGTCCACATGCCGGCGTGGCCGGTATCGGAGACCAGGATGGCATCTCGCGGTAACCAGCCGCTGAGTTCGCGGCAGATGCGTTCGGGCCGGATCGGCTGGGCGTCTGAGTTCATGAAGCCGGCCATCTTGGCCCGCCAGTCGGCGACCAGCGCGGCAGCCCGGGCGGTCCATGGGGCGCGGCTGGCGGCGCTGGCGCCATCGGCACGGGCGACCATGACCTCAAGGGTCGCCCGGGCATCGCCCATGAGAGACACCGCATTGGGGTAGTGGCGGCCCATTTCGGCGCCGTCGATGCCGAGCTGAATCACCGTGGTGCCGGCCGGCGGCAGATGCCAATGGGCGGTCACCTGGCTGCCGGTGTGGCTGCCGATGAAGAACACCAGATCGGCCTCGACCAGGGCCCGGTTGGCGCTTTCCCGGGAATAGGTTCCCGGCACCCCAAGGTTGAGCGGATGGCAGCCGGGCACCGTGTCCTTGGCGTTGAGCGCCGTGGCGATCGGGATCGCCAGACGCTCGGCCAGGGCGACAACCTGATCACCGGCGCCCGAGGCGCGAACCCCGCCGCCGGCGACGATCACCGGCCGCTCGGCCCCGCCCAGCAGGGCCAGGGCCGCATCGATGGCGTCGCTGTCGGCCACCGGCCGATAGGGCGGCAGTTGCTGGAACTGGTCCTCGATGATGACCGCCATGTCCGCCTCGATTTTCTCGACCTCGGCGAAGTGGCCGGCGATCTCGATGTGGACCGGCCCCGGCGTTCCCGAGGTGGCGGTGCGGAACGCTTGGCGCAGGGTCTCGGGCAGCAGCGCGGCACGCTCGACCCGGACCTGCTCCTTGGTCACCATGGCAAAGGCCGGACGGCCATGTATCTGCTGGTAGGTATTGCGGTTCATGTGCTCAGCCGTGGCGCCGCCGGTCAGCGCCACGATCGGGGTATGGGCAAACCACGGGTCGAGTAGACCCGCCGCCAGATTGGCGGCGCCGATCATCTGTGCGAAGCAGACCCCGGGCTGGCCGCTGACCCGGGCGTAGCCGTCGGCCATATAGACCGCCGCCTTCTCGCCATGGGCCATGATCCGCGACACCCAATTGCCCCGACCGAGCTCGTCGAGGGTGGCCTCAAACACGGCCGGTACCCAGAACACATGGGTCACGCCGCTGCGCTCAAGAAACTCGGCGAGGCACTTAGCCCCGGTCATCTTTGCCATGGCGCTTGCTCCGTTGTTGCACCATCGGCCATGAAGTATGACCGATGGACGTTCAGTCGCCCAATCTTGTGTTCGAACAGACTGGGGCTCCCGCCGCATACGCGGCGACGCGCTGTCGCGCTTGCCATCGGTCGTAGGGATGACCGCTGGTTCTGCTACTCCCCGCCTTCTTTCAGCCCGCGACCGCGGGTCGCCGACCGTTCGGCGGGAGCCCGCGTGGCGCTTGAACGCGCTTAAACTAATTCGTCTTGCGCTTCACAGGCGCCGGCAGGATACCGAATTCGATGCCTTCGTCGTCGAGCGCCCGGGCGTCGGCGGCGGTGGCGTTGCCGTAGATGCT